>JAFQKL010000328.1 GCA_017396965.1 Clostridia bacterium | reverse complement strand
CTGCCGGGGCCGGTGCTGCTGACGCTGCTGCTCGTCTACCTCAACCCCACCGTCGCCACCCCGCTGCTGTTCGGCGAGGCGACGGAGGAGAGCTGGCTGCGCGCCTCGCGTCAGGGGATTCTGCTCTCGGCGGTGACGCTCTCGCTGCTGCTGCTGCTGCCGGTCACGGCGCTGGGGCTGCCGCTGTATGAGGCGCCGACCCACCCCCTTTATTCGGCCGGCAACGCCATCATCCACGGCACACCGCTGGTGCGGGTGGACACGCTGCTCTCCACCATCGCCCTCTTTTCGGTGCTGACCGACCTGTGCCTGACAGCGCGGGCGGTGCGGCTGGTACTGCGGGAGTTCGGGATCGGGGAGCGGCTGCTGCGGGAGAGTTGAATGTCCCCCGCTCCCGATGCCCCGGTTTTGCAAAAACAAACGGCTGTCCCTTGCAGAAGGGGCAGCCGTTTGTTTTTGTCTTTGATTCATGCGTCAGCCGGCTCTGGAGACAGGCCACCGCAAATGTTGCCTGTTTTCCCGATCATGGTTCCCTTCCCGTCTCCCGCCACTTCTTCAGGCGGGGGAGCAACTCTGTTGCATCGGCATAGCCGCGGTCGTAGGTTCTCTGCACATTTTCGGGGTTCTTCTCCAGCCGCCCGATGTCCAGCGGTTCCTTTGGGGCGATGACAAAGACGGCCCCCTGCCGCTCCCGCTCGGCGATGTAGGCGGCGGTGAGATTGTAGTCGCGGTGGCGGTTGGCGAAGATGGCGGCAAAGGCGGGGTAGTCGCGGTAAAAGAGGGCGGGCAGGGCCTGCAGTTCCGGCTTCTTGCGGTAGGCCGAGGGCCGGGTGCGGATGACGACGTTGTGCGGATAACCCATCCCCTCGAAGGCGCGCAGCGGCACACTGTCGGCAATTCCGCCGTCGAGATACTTGCGGCCGTCGATCTCCACCATGCGGGAGACGTAGGGCAGAGAGGCGGAGGCGCGCAGACAGTCGATCTGGGCGGCCATGTCGGTCATGCGGATATGCTCGGCGCGGCCGGTTTCGACGTTGGTGCAGGTGACGTAAAAGGGGGCGGGATTGGCGAAAAAGGCCGCGTGGTCGTAGACGTCCAGGCGGTCGGGGATGTCGTGATAGCAAAACTGCTCCCCCACCAGGTCGCCGGTGGTCAGCAGACTGCGCAGGCTCATGAAGCGGGGGTCGTTGCAATAGCGTTTGTAGTAGCGCAGGCTTCTCCCCTTCTGGCGGGAGAGATAGGAGCAGCCGTGGATGGCCCCGGCGGAGACGCCGATCACTCCGTCAAATTCCATGCCCGCCTCAAGGAATACATCCAGCACCCCTGCTGCATAGATGCCCCGCACCCCGCCGCCTTCGATGACCAGTCCCGTTTTCATCCTGTCTCCTCCTTTTTCGCAGCCGTCTTTCCGGCAGTCACACAACGGATACAGCGTATCACGTTTTCTCTTTTTTCTCAAGGGGCGATCGGGAAAAACCGTCCCAAATTCACCGCCCCTTCCAAAATACCATGGGAAAAACCTGCAAAAAATCGTCATTTTTTCCCACATTTTGCAGTGGAAAATCGCGCCGCGCTGTTGTATAATATGCGAAAGACTTCTATCACACCGAACAAGGAGGCGATTCCCATGAAATGCACCTACACCTACGACCATTACTATCGATACCAGGAGATCATCGACATTCTGGAAAAGTATGTCCATGACTATCCGGGGTACTGCCGCCTGACGGCGCTGGGCAAAACCGCGCAGGGCAGAGATATCCTGAAGTTCGAGCTGACCGACCGCTCGACCGGCGAGTTTGAGGACAAGCCCGCCTTCTGCGTCACCGGCAACATCCATGCCGGCGAGGTCACCGGCTCGATGTGCGCCATGTACCTGCTCGATTACCTGTTCACCAATCTGGAGGACGCGCAGGTTCAGACGATTCTCAAAAACTTCACCGTCTACTGCGTGCCGCGCATCTCGCCGGACGGCTCCGAATACTACCTCACCACCCCCAACATGATCCGCTCGGTGCCCAAGATGCACCCCTTCCCCGATCCGCTGCCCGGTCTTCATGCCGAGGACATCGACGGCGACGGCGTCATCCGCCTCATGCGCGTCAAGAGCAAGACCGGCCTTTGGAAGGTGTCGGAGAAGGATCCCCGCGTCATGACCAAGCGCCGTCCTGACGATATGGAGGGCACCTTCTACAATGTCTACGACGAGGGCAAGATCCTGGAATTCGACGGGGCCGACATTCAGCCCGCCCCCGGCGTGTTCGGCAACGACTTAAACCGCAACTTCCCCGTCAACTGGCTGCCTGAGCATCAGCAGGCCGGCAGCGGCGCCTACGCCCTCTCCAACGATGAGAGCCGCATCATGGCCGAGTTCATCAACGCCCAGAAGAACCTCTGCGCCATCCTCAACTTCCACACCATGGGCGGTATGTACCTCTATCCGCCGGGGATGAAGGGCTCCAAGCTGGCGGCGAAGGAGGATATGCTGCGCTACGACGAGATCGGCCGGATGGCGGTGGAGGAGACCACCTTCCCCTGCGTCAACATCAAGGACGACTATGTGGGCCTTGCCGATATGTCGGTGGTCGGCGCCTTTGACGACTTCAACTATTTTGCCCAGGGCCTTGTCAACTACACCTGCGAGTGCTGGGATCTCGATCCCAGAGCCGGTTTCCCGCATCCCTGGCCCCGTCCCGAGCGGGTGGCTGACGAGACGGAGGAGGCGATTGCCGCCGCCCGTCTCAAGTGGCTCGACGAGAACAACAACGGCGAGGGCCACATGAACTGGACCGCCTTTGACCATCCCCAGCTCGGCGAGGTGGAGATCGGCGGTCTGGATGTCAAGGCTGTGGTTCAAAACTGCCCCATCAAGTTCCTGCCCGAGGAGTGCGAGAAGCACACCCGCTTCATGCTGCGCTTCATCAAAACCCTGCCCCGCCTGCTGCTCGATGACGTCAAGGTGACCGCACTGGGCGGCGACAACCACAAGGTGGAGGCCGTGGTGCAGAACATGGGTTACCTGCCGACCTACATCACCAAGGAGGGGCTGGACACCCGCAAGTCCCGCCCGCTGACCGCTGTCGTGAGCGGCGAGGGTGTTGAGGTGGTGGAAGGCAAGGCGAAGACGGAGATCGGCCACCTGCAGGGCTTCTCCGGCGTCCGCGCCGCCACCATTCACACCGGCCCTGTGACGGTGAAGCATGAGCCCTTTGCCAAGAAGCTGAGCTGGGTGGTCAAGGGCGCTGCCGGCACCGAGGTGACGCTCACCGTTTCCGCTCCCAGAGCGGGCCGGGCCGTGGCGAAGGTGACGCTGTAAGCCGCTGCGCTTTCGGCGACTGTCTGGACATCTGTTTGAGTTCGGTTGAACCTGTTTGACAGCAGCAGCCGCACACCCCTGCCGCAGAGTATTCTGCGGCAGGGGTGAAGAAAAAATTCCCCTTTTTCCGTTTCTCCCGTTGACGCGGGACTTCTTTTCTGGTATACTGTTATAGTCATATTGATGACAGCAATCGAATAGGGAGCGGTATCGAAGTGGTCATAACGGGACTGACTCGAAATCAGTTGAGGGGCAACCCTCCGTGGGTTCGAATCCCACCCGCTCCGCCAGAAAGCCCTTGAGGACTGTGGTCTTCAAGGGCTTTTTTTCATTTACCACAAAGGAGTGTTGATATGTCCTGCCCCGACTTCTCCCGATATCATGAAATGTCCATCCATTCCGTCAGAGAAATCTATGACTTGGCAGATTCCTACTACAAACATCTACATCTTCTTCGAGAAATCAATCATGGTCTAGAACCTTCAGTTCAGGTCTTTTTCCGCGGGCAGAGTAACGCTGAGTGGGAGATCGAACCCAGCATCAACCGTTGTCATACCCCGGAGTCCGCGATTCTCGCACAGTCCCACACCTATGAGTATTCTTCGCTATTCGATCTTATCGCTCAAATTCAGCACGATCATACAGGCACACGATTTATCGATTTCACAACCAGCATTGATGTTGCACTTTTCTTCGCCTGCAATAACGATCACCAGAAGGATGGCGCTGTGTATTTCTACACCTACGCACCCCATGAGTCTCTTTGGGTTACAACAGAGATCCTCGTTGAAACCGTACAGCTTCCAAATTGCGAGAAGATTCTCGTTAAGGACTTCACCAAGTACTTAGCCGATAAATACAAGACCATTCGAGACAAATACAGAGATTTAAACGAACTAAATATGAACCTTATGTCTTTCCTTGATCACGGTTTTATGGTTTTTCCCGATCAAAAAAGTCTGTTGCACAATCTGAAAATGCAGCGACAGCACGGCTGTTTCTTTGTCTGTGGTTGTGAAATCATCCCCCCAGTTGCTCCTGGAGAAAGCTGGCGACGTTGGTACTCAAATGCCGGGTACAATTACTTCTCTCCTCACAAAATCGTTGTTCCGAAAAGTATGAAGACCGGTGGAAATATATGCAAAGTCATCATTCCATACGAGCTAAAATCATCAATAATCAATCAGTTGAGCAGGCAGGGCGTTTCCCAACACACTCTGTTTCCTCCACGACCGTACTAGCTCCTTCAACCTGCATCATTTTCCAAAATCCACACAACAGCAGTCTGTTCCGACAGTGATTTCCTGAGATTGGCTCATTATTATGCATATTGCATGGCTCCCGCAGGACGGCGTGGTAATGGATGACGGTGTTGGCACTGCAGCCGTCACGGAAGATGGATTCGTGCAGCGCGCGGATGTGGCGCGGCTCAACCTCACCCAAGTGCAGTTCCCGTTCGCGGAAAAACGGCAGAAGGCGGGCGTCGAGCATACTTCGGTATCCGTCTGCGGTGATCGGCTCAATGGTGGGAGAGACGATGCGCAGCCAATCCAGAAGAAAGTCCGCAAAAAGGGGCGACTCGTGTTTCGCCTCACAGAGGACCTGCGACGCGCCGCCATACTCCCGCTTCAGTTTCTCGAGCGCCAGCTGTGCCTTTCTCTTGTTGCCTTTGACCGGGATGTCGAGGATAACTGACTTCTGCTTTCGTTTCCCGTTCTCATCGTAGAGATTGAGCATGGCGGTGTATTTCCCGCTGCGCTCAATGAGACTGCCGGTGACAACTCGTTCTTTCAATGTCATTTCCTCCTTCAGTTATTTCAGATCCTTCCGCTCTCGGCGGTTGTGTGATGTTAACTCGAAACGGCGCAAATTGCAAGTCCTTTTCGCGGTTTTTTCTCAAGTCCGTTCTTCCCTGTCCTCCCTGCAGAGGTAGTCGATCACAGCCACCTTCGGCACCCGGTAGATTCGTCCCATGCGGACACTTTGAATTTCTCCGCTCTTGAGCAGCCGGTAGGTCATCCTCGTGCCGATGCCCAGCATCTCACGAACCTGCTCTGGCTTGAGCACGTCGGGATATCTGCGGAACATGGCGTGGTACATGGTCTTGTTTTTTACTTCTCTGTCCATCTTTCTCTCCTTCTTCTCACTTCATTTCATGTTGTTGACGCTGCTGCTTTAGCTGCTCCTCACGAAACCGCTCCCTGATCTCCTCGATCATCTCGGGTGGGATGGCAGACAGGAAGGCGCGGTATTTTCTCAGCTCAGTTGTCAGTGACTGATTGGCCACCCGTTCCCGCTGCAGGGCCGCTTCAGCGCGTTGCTCGTTTTGCCGCAGAATTGATTCATTCTGCCGATTGATCTTGAACTGCTCCTCGTAAGGTCGCAGCTGCGCTTCAAAGGCGTTGACGCGGGGCAGCCACGCTTCAAGCCGTTTCAGCACCTTGTCCCGCTGACGGCCGGCATTCCAGGCGTTGATGTTCTCCAGCTCCTCTCGAATCTCCGTCATCTCCCGACTGAGGCGGTGGGCCTGTTTGAACAGCCAGGTGGGAATGTGTTTTCGCTTGGTGACGGCGGCGGACTCTCCCCGTTCGAGGGCGGGAAAAAGGGCCGCCATGTGGTCGTGAAAACGATCCTGCCACTGCACCAGCTTGTCTCGGCTGCCGATCACCTCTTTTGCAGAGAGGCGGTTGTCTTCGGTCAGCGGGACAAAACAGAGATGCATATGCGGGTTGCGCTCGTCCATGTGGACGACAGCGGAGAAGATGTTGCGTTCCCCTACTTCTCGCTTGAGGAATTCGAGGGCGT
>JAFQKL010000327.1 GCA_017396965.1 Clostridia bacterium | reverse complement strand
TTCAGCGCCCTTGTCTCTGTCCGCGAGACAGCCGAAGGGGTGACCCCCAGCAGCTTCGCGGCCTCTCTCTGGGTGTACTGCAGCTCGTAGCGCAGATGCAGCACATGGCGCTCGCGCTCGGTGAGTTCTGTGATGCAGCCCGCCAGCGCGCTGAAGTCCGCCAGCGCCTCCTCAAAGGAAAGCGCCTCAAAGAAGCCGGAGACGCGCTCGCCGGTGAGCGGATCCTCCTGCATCAGTTCGTCCTCAAAAAATCCGATCGCCACCTCCTGGGGGCGGGTGCGCAGCAGATCAAAGGCGGCGTGGCGGGCGGCGATGTAACAGAGATTGCCGCTGGGCCGCTCGGTGGGGTCGCCGATCTTGGGGAGGAAGCGGAGCAGGCGCAGGGTGGCCTCCTGCATGGCGTCCTCCTGATCCTGCGGCTGGGAAAGGATCTTTTTGATCTCGCGGTGCATCATCCCGCTCCAGGTGGCAAGCAACAGGTGAAACCGCTCCAGTTCATCCGGGGGCAGGGCTGCCATAGCCAGAGCAATCATTCACCATTTCAGCACCTTTCCGAGAGAGTGAGGGGGTCGGCGGTGCGCCTCCTGTTGGCACATACACTAACGGAAAGGAGGAGGATTTGTCAAGGGGTTTTTTGAAATTCAAAATTACTTTGGTAATGTTGTCTGAGATATCTTGTGTTGTTTTGTAGAATATTCACAAAATTGAAAAAATCTTCCCGAACAGGTCAACTTTTTCAGGGGTTTTATCGTTCACTTTAATGAGGGGGTCAATGGATGTGCGGTTGACCTGATTGCGGCATGGGAAATGCGGCAGAGCGTGAATGAGTGAACAGTGAAGGAGGAGATCGCGAATGAAAAAAGATCGAAGCATGAGAGTCAGCGCCCTCATCAATGGTTCCCTGCTGGTCTTATCATGGGTTGGTTTGCACCACTATGAAGCGTATGCCAGAGCTGTGCAAATCGAGCAGTATGACCTCTTTCCTCTGGCGATCTTCACTTCGCTGCTTCGTCCGGCGGTGCTGATGTTCACTGGTTATGTGATGGTAAAATTGAGTATTGCGCTTGGAGTTCAATTTCCTGATTTGAGTTACGGTTGGATCCGTGCGCTCTTGGGAATCAGCCTGCTCACAATCGTGTGCATTGGACTCTGTGCAGGCGTGTATTGGGGCGTGATTGGAGTGCCTCCATGGGTGCGTGATTGGTCAGGAGTCAACAAGGCCCTTCTCTATTTGTTTCAGGAAGGCGGCTTTTTGGTGTTCCCGCCCCTTGGGGCAATCATCGCAGTGGCACAGCATCTGTTGTCTGCCAAGAGGCGCAACGCGAATTTGGATCAATCCAAACTCTGACACGGGAAAAAGACGCTGACGGCGGGGCATGGGAGTTTCCCCCCGCCCCCCGAGGCCCCGAGACACCACTTCAACAGCGGACACGCCGTCCGCAAGAACTCCTGTTCAAAAAGCTTGACACATATCAAATATCAAACAGAATAAAAGCTGTCTTCAAAAATAGAAAAAATACACACAGAGAACACAAATCCATGCTATTCTTTCCACAAGCAATCATTTTCGCCATTCCACAAAAAATAAAACGGAGGAATGAGACATGAAGATTGCAAATTGGATCAGCAACACCCCCTCTCGGCTGCAGTCCGGCGTCCAGACGCTCAGCGCCCTGCCCGACAACTTTTTCCCGCAGACGCTGCGGCAGTCGCTGATCACCCTCTTCCTCTATTATCTGCCGATCTATGCCGTCACCATCCCCTTCACCCGCTTCATGATGGGCCGGCCTTCCGTCATTCTTCTGTCCTACCAGCTCGGCGTCCTCGTCGTTGCCGCGCTGCTGGGGCTGTACGGCGGCTGGCGGCTGGGGCGGCAGGCGCAGCGGCGCGGGGCGATGCTGTGGAACCTTGTGTTCGTCGCCGCCTACGGGGTGATCCTCTGGCTCAGCTGGATCTTTCTGCTGAACACCCCCAACCCGGTGCCGCTCTGGTGGTTCTTTCTGCCCGAGTGTCTGCCGATGAGCCAGATGTGGCCGGCGATTGCCGCCACCGTGCTGGTCCGCACCGTCCTCGCCCGCCGCAGACAGACGGCGTGACGGGAGGAGATCAGCAGAACGCAAATGGATTGGAAAGGAGTTGTCCCCATGAACCAAGCCAAGACGAGCAGCCGCCGCGCCCGCCCGCTGCTGCGCATCGCCCTGATGTTGACCCTTTGTGCCGCCCTGCTGCTCCTGACCGGCCTCAGCGCCCTCGCCTCGGACAGCTGGGTGGAGTCGGTCGGCCCGCCCTCCCCGGACGGATACCCGGAGGGGACGCCGCGCGGGCGGGGCGTGATGAGCCTCAATGCCCAATTCAACCTTGGCGCGCGGGAACTGTGTGCCGGGGAGCTGCTCACCGTCCGCGCCCGCTGGCATCCCGCCGAAGCCGCCTTTACGCTGGGGGTTTGCAACAACAACACCGGCTTCCTCACGGCGGAGACCTTCACCGGCGGCAGCGCCACCTTTCAAATGCGCATCCCGCGTGACGCCAATTATATGATCCACATCTCCAACCCCTCCACACGGGAGGTCAGCTTTCACGTCGCGGACCAGCTCGATTGACGGCAGACAGACCCCGGCGCCCACCTGCGCCGGGGCCTCCCCCTTTCTTTTGTCGCTTTTCTGATAGCAGCATTCCCAGCCAAAATATGCTATCCTATCCTTAAATCCCCCCACCCCCGAAAGGAGCGTCCCCATGGAATCCTCCCGCCCACCCCGCCGCCGGCTGATGTGGACAGCCCTGCTCGCCGTCCTGCTGCTGACCCTCGCCCTCTTCCTCCCCATCGGCCCCTACCGCCTCTTTTTTGAATCCGGCGGCCTCTACCTGCACATCGACCGCTCCCGCCAACGTCCGTCAACAGAGGCGGAGCAGCGCACCCTGCAGCAGTACCTCCTCGAACCCGCCGACCTCCCCGGCGAGGGGGACACGGTGAAGGAGCGGCTGCTTGCGCTCAGCAGTGTCACCGAGAAGACAAAAGACTTCACCTACTACGATTCGGCGCCGATCGAGGACTATTTCCATGACTTCGGGAGAATTTCCGAGTTTTTCGTCGCGGATGCTTCGGACACGCTGTGTGTTTGCTATGATACCCCGGAGGGAAACAGCGTCAGGGGCACCTACACCGAGGAGGGGTGCAGCAGTCTGTCGCTTTATATCGAAGAAAGCGACACCTATATTTTCCAACAGACGGTCACCCTGCCGGAGAGCAGGAGCTTTGACGATGAGCAGTCCCCGACCGCGCAGACCTGGCTCGGCTTCCGCCACGGCGACCACGTCACCCGGCTGCTGCCGTAGCCACCCCCCACCCCCCCGACGAAAGGAGTACCCCCATGCACGACAAAAAGACCCTCACCGTCCTCGCCGCCGTCGCCGCGCTGCTCATTCTGGCGACCGTGGCGCTGAACCGCGCCCCGAGGATCGAAATCGGCGAACCCATCGGCCCCAACAGCGGCCGCCTCGCCACCGAGGGGGAGGCCGCCTTCCTCTTCTCCCGCGCCGCCACGCTGCCGCCCGCGTCCGACGGCCGCAGCGAAAAAGAGCGCCTGCTCGCCCTCTGCACCCTTGAGCGGGTCACCGAGCTGGGGAGCGAGATCTATTCCTCCGCGTCGCTGCTTGAAGTCCTCCCCGACGGAAAGGAAATCCTTGAAATCATCGTGCTGGATACCTCCGGCTCGCTCTACATTCGCTATGCTGCCAAAAACGACGACCAGGTCACCCTCGTTTACACCGACGACGGGCTGTCGGAGGTCGCCGTCTACCGCCCGATGTTCCAACGTGTTTACCATTGGATGCAGGGTGAGGCGCGCGTCCTCAACGGTTTCTAAAACGACAACTCCGCCCCGCCGCGCCCTTTTGGGGGTGCCGCGGGGCTTTGTTGTGGGCAACGGTGTTTATTCTGTGTCCTTCCGCGGAAGAAATGGAAAATTTTTCGATGACTTCCGAAAATTTCATGTTGGCTTCATGTTTTGACGGTAAACTGAGTGTAAATCACACATGAGCGTAAATCCCACATGAGTGCAAAACGCGCATGAGTCCAAATCACCCAAAGGAGGCGTTCCCATGGACAACCGATCCTTTCGCATCCACCCCCCGCCCACGCCGGAGGAGCAGGAGCAGGCGCGGCAGGAAATCCGCATCTGGCTGTGCCTCGGCAAGCTGGCGCTGCTCGTGTACGCGGTCTGCAGCCTGCTCTCCTTCGTCCTTTTCGCCAGCGACGCCTACCTGCTGCGGCGGACAGAGCCGATGATCCCCGAGGGGGTGGCGCGGGAGGTGTCGCGCTGCGGACGCTGGGCGGTGGTGAACGTCGCCGACCCGGTCAGCGATGAGCCGTACCAGCTTGTCATCGCCCGCCGCACCCCCCTCCCGCCCTTTGTGGACGACTGGCGCAACGGCGAGGGGCTGGTCCGCATCCGTGAGACGGAGGGGCTGCTGGTGGACGGGCGGCGGCTGGCGCGTCCGCATGGCCTGTTCTCGGCGGTCAGCGGGCAGAGCTGCCTCGTCTATCGCGTCAAACGCATCTGGGAGGACGACCCCACCCCCACGGTGGTGTTCATCGAGGTGGTGGCCGACGGCGAGGTGCTCCACCGCCGCAAGGCGACCCTCTCGCCGCTCGAGCAGAGCGTGGGCCTCGTCCACCTGCCGGAGGACGGCCTGCTGCGGGTGACGGTGGCGGATACGGTGATCGAGTGGTAGGAAGCTCGATTCCTGTTTGACAAGAAGGAGGTCAATATGACAAACAGAAAAAATCCGCCGCTCCCCGCGTGGCGGACGCCGCGGCTCCCCGCAACTCTCCGCCCGTCCTCCTGCCCGGCTCCCCCGCCGTCCTCCGCCGCCGCGGACCCGCGGACGGCACGGCGGCAGCGCCGCTGGAGGCGCGCCGGATGGATCGCGGCGGCGCTGCTGGTGCTCAACCTCTGCCTCTCCTTCGTCTGCTTCGCCAGCGACGCCTGGATCATCGGCGTCGCCCGGCTGGGCGGGCTGGACACGGTGCCGGGCTACCCCGTCGCCGAGGTCAGCCGCTGCGGGCGCTGGGCGTCGGTGCGGATGATCGACCCGGTGACCGACGAGCTTTCCCGCATGCGGATGGCGATGCGCATCCCCATCCCGCCCTACGTCTTCGCCCGCGAGGGCTTTCCCCGCGTGGAGCGGGAGTCCCACCGGGAGGACGGCCTCGGGATCTCCGCCACCTTCCTCCCCTCCCCCCACGGCCTTTTCTCACTCACCACCGAGGCCTGCCTCTGGTCGGTCAAGCGGGGCTGGGACGAGGACCCCGCCCCCAAGGTGGTGTACCTCGAGGTGACGGTGGGCGACCGCGTGACCTGCCGCCGCAAGCTCACCCTCTCGCCGGCGGAGTCGGCGCACGGCTTTGTCCACCTGCCGATGGGCGCAAAGCTGCGCATCCGGGTGGACGACACCCTGCTGGAGTGGTGAACCGCAAAATTGCAGATCGGAATATGAGGTGAAAACATGACAAACAGAAAAAAGCTGCTCCGCGCCGCGCTGCTGACGCTGCTGCTCCTCCTCGCCCTCACCCCCTTTGTGCCGTGGAAGGTGGAGCGGTACTCTGCGCCCGGCCTCTTTGATCTGGACACAGACATCACGGCCTTCCCCTGGCAGGAAGACTGCTGGCAGCCGGCCGGCCCGCTGGAGGGGCCGCTGCTGACGCTGTTCACCAACCTCTCCCCACGCGGCTATTTTACGGGCAATATGGCGGGGCAGCCGGATGAGCTGCACATGGTGTATTACGCCTACCGCCTCACCACCTGGACCGGCCGTCAGGCGCTGCTTTTTCTCTACGACCACCAGTTCGGCGGCTTTCTCACCGCCGAGCAGCACGGCCGCGCGGCGATGACCTGGATCGGCGAGGCGGGCTGGGAGGGCTTCCAGACCCTGCCGCTGGTGACCATGACCTTCGCGGCCAGCTATATCTGAGCGGCGGGGGGACGGCGGAAAGGTTCCGGGGGAGCGGCGGGACGTTTTCTAAGTGGCAGGATTGTATGCCGACGTCCCGAGCTTTCGGGATAAATTGTTGTTTTCACGCCATTCTGTCAACAAAATCCGCCCCCGCGAATCTCTACCGGGCCGGCAGGTGACTGCCGGGAAAGGAGCTTGAGATGAACAACCGCAGGACAAGTTGTAAGACACCCCGCTTGACGCCCAGGGACTGGATCGGTGTGCTGGTCACGCTGCTGCTCGTTTTTGCGTACGTCGAGGGGTTGGAGGAGTGGTTCGACGATGCGCTGCTGTACGGGCCTTGGCGTCTTGAGATGGGAAACGGGATGCACCTGATTTCCAACCGCGTCGGCCGCCGCGGGCAGCAACGGCAGACGCCCATCGCCCCTGCCGGGGAGCGGTTGGCGCTGCTCTGTGAGCAGCAGCCGAATGAGGCGGTGTTCGCCACGGTGGTACTGTCCGACTTCGCCGCGCTGCATCAGCTGCCGGACGGCATGGCGGAGGCGCAGACCGAGCTGTGGTTCCTCGCCGATCGCAGCCGGCTCCCCCGCCAGCCCACACTTTCGACGGCCGACCTCCGCTACGACCCGCAGCTGATCCGCCTCGACCTGTCCGGCCGCAACGCGCCGGAGGTGCTGGAGGCTGCGGGCCTGCGGGCGGAGGACTGCCTGCTCTACGCCGCCGAGCTGCGCGGGACGCCGGAGGAGCTGACCGCGCTGTCGCAGCAGGAGGGCGTTGCAGTGGTGGATCCCCATTGGATCGAAAATCCGTGGGAATACTGTTGGAAGGAGCGGGTGTGGCCGCGATTTAAGAGTAATCCGACAACGGATTATTACTGGATGGAGTGACGGAGGTGAAACCATGACAAACAGAAAAAAACTGCTCCGCGCTGCGCTGCTGACGCTGCTGCTCCTCCTCGCCCTCACCCCCTTTGTGCCGTGGAAGGTGGAGCGGTACCGCACGACGGACTTCTTTGAGCTGTCGTGGGCGGGCGATGCCACGAAGATCGCCTGGCAGGAAGACTGCTGGCAGCCGGCCGGCCCGCTGGAGGGGCCGCTGCTGACGCTGTTCACCAACCTCTCCCCGCGCGGCTCCTTCACAGGGAATATGTATGGGAAGCCGGAGGAGCTGTACATGGTGTATTACGCCTACCGCCTCACCACCTGGACCGGCCGCCAGGCGCTGCTTTTTCTCTACGACCACCAGTTCGGCGGCTTTCTCATCGCCGAGCAGTACGGTCGCGCGGCGATGACCTGGATCGGCGAGGCGGGCTGGGAGGGCTTCCAGACCCTGCCGCTGGTGACCATGACCTTCGCGGGTGCCTTTATTTGACGGGCAAGGCCCGCGCTGAGCGCGGCGGTTGTTCGCGGGGAATTGTGTATGTACATATCAATATATAGGTAGGAATTTTTCAGATCAGCTTGGAAGGCGGGGGGACGCGGGGGAAACACGGAAGAAAATACGTCCTCCACTGCTGCAGCCCGGTTGCTGCGGGGCAGCGCGGGGGGGCGAAAGTGGGGTCGCGTAGCGGAGGCTGACAGCGGCCCGGTCACTCCGCGTCGGGGCAAAACAGGGGGAGAGACAGGATAAAAGTGCCGGGGGAGGGATGCGTGTGCCGAGGGACTTGCGTGTGCCGAGGGACTTGCGTCTGCCGGATCCGGGACGGAGGGGCGGAGAAAGAGCCTGTCATCGGGACAAGGATGATAGGTCTGCGGGCATCTGCCGGGTGTATATTATATAGGAAGAAAAAATCGAAAAGACGCAGACGAAAGGAAATCCGCGGAAAAACGAAAAAGCGCGTGGGAGGAAAGACGGAAACCGCAGGAGGCAAGAGGAGATCCGTGGGGGAAGACGGAAAACCGCAGGAGGCAAGGGAGAAACCG
>JAFQKL010000326.1 GCA_017396965.1 Clostridia bacterium | reverse complement strand
TAGCCTCTGGCCTCCTCGGCCGAGTGCATATCGGGCTGGCTGACGATCTCGATCAGCGGCAGGCCGGAGCGGTTGAAGTCGATTAAGGTGCCGGAGAAGCGGGCGTCGTGCAGCAGCTTGCCGGTGTCCTCCTCGATGTGGATGCGGCGGATGCGGACGGTCTTTTTGCTCTCCCCGACATAGTAGTCGATGTGGCCGTGTTCGCACAGGGCGATATCACACTGGCTGATCTGGTAGGCCTTGGGCAGGTCGGTGTAGAAATAATCCTTGCGGTAGTGCTCGGTTTCGAGCATGATGGTGCAGTTGGTGGCAAGGCCCATGCGGGTGGCGTAGTCCACCACGCTGCGGTTGAGCACCGGCAGGGCGCCGGGCAGGCCGAGGCAGACGGGGCAGGTGTGGGAGTTGACGGGTGCGCCGTATTCGTTTTTGCAGGTGCAGTAGACCTTGGTGGCGGTATTCAGTTCGGCGTGCATCTCAATGCCGATGACAGGCTCGTAAATCACAGTTCTGTCCCCCCTTCTCAAAGTACCGGGCAGGTCCAGCCGGCGGCGGCGGACTGCTCAAAGGCGTATCCGGCGTTGTACAGCACGGCCTCCTCAAAGCGGCGGCCGATCAGCTGCAGGCCGACAGGCAGGCCCTCGACGCTGCCGCAGGGCAGCACCAGCGCCGGCAGGCCAACGAGGCTGGCGCCGACGGTGCAGAGGTCGGCCTGATAGAGGGCCAGCGGGTCGGTCTTCTCGCCGAGCTTGAAGGCCGTGGTGGCGGCGGCGGGGGTCAGCAGCAGGTCGCACTGGGCGAGGGCGGCGGTGTAGGCCTCGGTGAAGCGGATCCGCATCAGGCGGGCGCGCTTATAGTAATCATCGTAGCGGGCGTTGGAGAGGACGGCGGCGCCCACCAGGCTGCGGCGGCGCACCTCGGGGCCAAGGGCCTCGCCGCGGCTCTTGAAGTAGAGGTCGATTGAATCCTCGTAGTCGGCGGCGCGGTAGCCGAAGCGGATGCCGTCAAAGCGGGCGAGGTTGGAGGAGGCTTCGGCATCGGCGAGGATGCGGTAGGTGGGCAGGGCCAGCTCGAAGTGGGGCAGGTCGACCTCGACCAGCTCCGCGCCGAGCTTCTCCAGCCCTAAGGCGGCGGCCTTGACGCAGGCGGCGACGGCGGGGTCGATCTCCGCGCCGAAATACTGCTTCGGCAGGCCGATGCGCAGGCCCTTGACCTCGCCGGTGAGGGCGGGGGCGATGGGGGTGCGCTCTCCGGGGATGCTGGTGCCGTCCATGTGGTCGGCACCGCCGGCGACCAGGGCGTCAAACAGCAGGGCATTGTCCCTGACCGAGCGGGTCATGGGGCCGATCTGGTCGAAGGAGGAGCCGACGGCGATGAGGCCGTAGCGGGAGACGGTGCCGTAGGTGGGCTTTAAGGCGACGGTGCCGGTGAAGGCGGCGGGCAGGCGCAGGCCGCCGCCGGTGTCGCTGCCGAGGGCGAAGGGGACGGTGGCGGCGGCAACCGCTGCGGCGGAGCCGGAGGAGGAGCCGCCGGGGGTGCGGGTGAGGTCGTAGGGGTTCTTCGTCACCTGAGCGACCGAGGACTCGCCGGTGGAGCCGAGGCCGAACTCATCGAGATTGGTCTTGCCGACGATCGGCATATCAAGTCCGCGAAGTCTGGCGACGGCGGTGGCCTCATAGGGCGAGACATAGCCGGCCAGCATCTTCGAAGCCGCCGTGGTGGGCAGCGAAAGGGTGCAGATATTGTCCTTGACGGCCAGCGGCAGGCCGGCCAGCGGCGAGAGAGCGGCCCCCTCGGCGCGCTGGGCATCCACCTTGTCGGCCACGGCCAGAGCGCCCTCGGCATCGCGGCAGAGGTAGGCGGAGAGGCTGCCCTCCACCGCATCGGTGCGGGCTAAGAAGCTCTCGGTCACCTCTCTGGCCGAGACCTCCTTTTTGGCAAGCAGCTCGGACAGCTCATAACCCATCTTCAGATACAGTTCCACAGTTCTCCCCCCTTACTCTTCCATCACGCGCGGCACCAGCACACAGCCGGCCTCCCGCGCGGGCGCGTTGCTCAGCACCTGCTCTCTGGTGAGAGAGGGCGTGGGCTTGTCCTCATGAAAACGGTTGCAGTGCTCCCCGGCTTTGAGGGTCAGACCGTCGAGGTCGGCGGCGAGCAGCGGCTCCATCGTCTCAAAAATGCCCTCCAGCTCGGCGGCGAGGCCGGCGAACTGCTCCTCGGGGATATGGATCCGCATGACGCGGGAGGCGTGGCGGATCTCCTCATGGGTGATCTTCATATCAAACATCCCTTCCAAGTAGAATCATCAATCCGTTTTGGTCCAGCACCGGGATACCCAGCTCCTGGGCGCGGGTGAGCTTGGAGCCGGGGTCCTCTCCGGCGACGACGTAGCCGGTCTTTTTGGAAACGCTGCCCGTCACTCTGCCGCCCTGGGCCTCGATGAGGGCCTTGGCCTCGTCGCGGGTGAGATCGGGCAGGGTGCCGGTCAGCACGAAGGTCTTGCCGAGGAGGGCCTCGCCCTCCGCTTTGTGTTCGGCCTCCATCTTCAGGCCCGCGGCGGCCAGCCGCTCCAGCTGGCGCTGGGTCTGGGGGTGGGAGAAGAAGGCGAGCAGGCTGTTTGCCATGCCTTCGCCCACTTCTTCGACGGCGCACAGCTCCTCCGCCGTGGCGTTTTTCAGCCGCTCCATGCTGCCGAAGGCGGCGGCCAGCTGCTGGGCGCTGCGCTCGCCGATGTGGCGGACGCCGAAGCCGTAGAGCAGGCGGGCGAGGCCGCGGTCTTTGCTGGCCTCAATCGCCGCCACCAGCTTGGCGGCCGATTTCTCGCCCTTGCCCTCCAGAACGGCGATCTGCTCCGGCTTCAAGTCATAGAGGTCGGCCACCGAGTGCAGCAGGCCCTCGCGGACAAAGAGCTCGGCGGACTGCTCCCCCATGCCCACAATGTCCATCGCCCCGCGCGAGCAGAAGTGGGCGATCTGGCGGACGAGCTGGGCGGGGCAGTCCATGTTGGTACAGCGGATCACCGCCTCCTCCGGGTCCTCCAGCACCGGCTCTCCGCAGGAGGGGCAGTGGGTGGGGAAGACGAAGGGTCGCTCCTCGCCGGTGCGCTTGGTCTTGTCCACCTCGACGATCTCGGGGATGATCTCGCCGGCCTTGCGGACGAAGACCGTGTCGCCGATGCGGATGTCCTTCTGGGCGATGAAGTCGCGGTTGTGGACGGTGGCGGCGCGGACGGTGCTGCCGGAGAGCAGCACCGGCTCGAGGACGGCGGTGGGGGTGAGGGCGCCGGTGCGGCCGACGGCAATCCCGATGTCAATCAGCCTGGTCGGCTTGACCTCGGGCGGGTATTTATAGGCAACAGCCCAGCGGGGGAATTTGGCGGTGGAGCCAAGGGCTTCGCGCTGGGCGAAGTCGTCGAGCTTGATGACGGCGCCGTCGATCTCAAAGGGCAGCTTGCCGCGCAAGTTGCCGATCTCCTCGATGCGGGCGATGCAGTCTTCCATGCTGTCACAGCGTTTGACATCGGGGATCACCCGCAGTCCCAGCTCTTTCATCAGCTCAAGCGAAGCAAAGTGGCCTTCGGGCTGTTCTCCTTCGATTGTCTGAATGTTGAACAGGTAGATCGAAAGGGGGCGGGTGGCGGTGACGGCGGGGTCGAGCTGGCGCAGCGAACCGGCGGCGGCGTTTCTGGGATTGGCGAAGAGGGGCTGGCCCTCCTCTGCCCTTCTCTGGTTGAGGGCGGCAAAGGCGGCCTCCGGCAGGTAGACCTCGCCGCGCACCACCAGGCGCGGGACGGGGCGGCGCAGCGTCAGCGGGATGGCGCGGATGGTGCGCAGGTTGGCGGTGATCTCCTCCCCCACCTGCCCGTCGCCACGGGTGGC
>JAFQKL010000325.1 GCA_017396965.1 Clostridia bacterium | reverse complement strand
GGCAAGGTGATTCAGCGCATCGTCGCCGAGACCGGCTGCAAGATTGACATTGAGGACGACGGCTCCATCTTCATCGCCGCCGTGGACAGTGAGTCCGGCGCCCGCGCCCTCGCCATGATCGAGGCCATCGCCAAGGATCCCGAGATCGGCTCCGTCTTCACCGGCAAGGTGACCCGCCTCATGACCTTCGGCGCCTTCGTCGAGTTCGCCCCCGGCAAGGAGGGCCTCGTCCATATCAGCAAGCTCGACCACAAGCGGGTGGAGAAGGTGGAAGACGTGGTCTCGGTCGGCGACATGATCACCGTCAAGGTGGTGGAGATCGACGAGAAGGGCCGCATCAACCTCTCCCGCAAGGACTGCCTGCCGAAGCCTGCCGGCATGGAGGCGCAGACTGAGGAGCGTCCGCCCAGAGGTGACCGTGGAGGTCAGGGCGGCGGGTTCCGGCGGTCGAGATAGTTGACCCTCGTTTTCTGCGGGGGGGGGATTTCGCCGCCTGCGGGCGGCGACCAAGGGGCACCCCAAGGGACTGCGTCCCTTGAGTTTCCCCCTGGACCCCCTCCTGATCCCGGGTACGCTTCGCGTGAAGAGGGGCGGCGGAAGCAGAGCTTCCTGGCCGCCACGGAACAGCGTATCCGTGTCGCATCTGTCAAGGGTACGGTCGCAGAAACAATTTTTTCCTCGCGGGGGGATCGGAAAAAATTCTTCCTGCTCCCCGCCTCCGGCGCCCTTGACATCCGCTCCCGCTCCGGGGGGGATTATTTTCCGTGTCCCTGCTGTCAAGGGTACGGTCGGAGAAAAAATTTTTCCTCGCGGGGGATCGGGAAAATTTTTTCTCCTCCCCGCTTCGCGCCCTTGACATCCGGTCCCGCTCCCGAGGAGTTCCGCCGCTGCGGCGGCGGGGAGATTTCGCCGTCTGCGGACGGAGACCCCTGCAGGGGGCGGGAGAGTCCGCTGCCAAGGTGCCTCCCCGGTTTTAGTTTTTTCGACTTGCTTCGGCCGCCCCAACCGGGCGGCCGGTCTTCATCTTTCAGAAAAATCCCTTCCTTATAATATAAATCATATGACCATACGACAACCACCCCAACCGGGAATCCGCCACTCCCCTGAAAGTCCCCCAACGCCCCCGGAAGCCCCGTAACCGTCCCGCCGCCAGGGCGGGCCCCGCCCGGACATTTCCCAGGAAAGGAGTCACCCGCATGGTAGAGATCATCCGCCTGCCAAACAACGCCACCCTGCTCTTGGAGCAGATCGACTTTTTCCAGTCCGCCGCCGTCGGCTTCTTCGTCGAGGCGGGCTCGCGGTTTGAGACCCCGGCGCAGGCCGGCATCTCCCACTTCATCGAGCATATGCTGTTCAAGGGCACCGAAACCCGCACCGGCGCCGAGATCGCCCGCGCCTTCGACCGCATCGGCGGCCAGGTGAACGCCTACACCGCCAAGGAGATGACCTGCTTCTACGCCAAAACCCTGCACACCCACCTCCCCGAAGCCATCGAGCTGCTCACCGATATGCTGCTCCACCCGCGCATGGACGAGAAGGACATCGACACCGAGCGGGGCGTGATTCTGGAGGAGATCAACATGGTGGAGGACTCGCCCGACGACCTGGTGGTCGAGCGGCTGTTTGAAGCCGTCTGGGGCCGCCCCGGCCTCGGCAGTCCGATTCTCGGCGACGAAGCCACCGTCTCCGCCTTCGCGGCAGAGGATCTGCGCCAGTACATGGCGGCGAACTACCTCGGCGGCAACCTGATCGTCTCGGTGGCCGGCAAGTTCGACCGCGACGCCACCGTCTCCCAGCTCACCGACCTGCTGGCCGAGCTGCCGAAGACCGAGCGCCGCCAGGCGGCGGAGGTGCCCGCCTACCGTCCCACGCTGGTGACCAAAGAGAAGGACATCGAGCAAAACCACCTCTGCTACGGCTTCCCGGCCTACGGCGTCACCGACCCCAAGGCCACGGCGCTGTCGGTGGTGAGCGCGATTTTGGGCGAGGGGATGTCCAGCCGCCTGTTCCAGCATCTCAGGGAGCAGCTGGGACTGGTGTACAGCGTCACCTCCTTCCAGTCGGCCCACCGCGGCTGCGGCCTGTTTTCCATCTACACCGCCCAGCAGGCGGAGAACGAGGGCCGCGCCCGCGAGGCGGTGGAGAAGGAGCTGGAGCTGCTGCGCCGCGAGGGCATCACCGAGGAGGAGCTGTTCCGCGCCCGCGAGTCGATCAAGACCGGCCTGGTGATGGGCTTTGAAAACAGCTCGTCCCGGATGAGCTTCAACGCCCGCGATTACCTGCGCCGCGGCCGCGTCCGCGAGGCGGAGGAGCTGCTGGCCGCGGTGGACGCGGTGGACGTCGAGGCGGCGCGCCGGGTGATCGCCGAGGTGTTCGACCCCGCACGGCAGGCGCTGTCGGTGGTGGGGCGGATTCGCTAGAGTTTTTTGGGGGGACGCGGGAGCGTCTCCCCTTCCTGCTTTTGCCCTGTAATATCCCGTAATATAAGGAAGGAATTTTTTCGCACCGTGCCGGGGAGGCTGCGCGGCGACGCGGGGCTGTTTTCCACACTGTCCACAACGCCGCCCGCCGCTGCATGGAGCAGACGCCTATACCGAATTGCCGGAAACAGGAATCCGGGTGCTTTGCCTCAAGGCTGCGGTTTCTTTTTCCGTTATGGGGGTGGATGGCTGAAGAAAACAGCGGTCAAGCCGCCCACAGACGCCGCGCGGGGGGTGGGTTTACTCTCTGTGTTTACACCGGGCGACATAACTTATCCACAGGGGAGCCGGTGGAAAACTCTGTGGATAATGTGGAAAAGTGGATG
>JAFQKL010000324.1 GCA_017396965.1 Clostridia bacterium | reverse complement strand
TATAGAGAAAATCGCGCTCCCCCTGCCCGAAGCCGCCCTGCTCCAGCAGCGCGAAAAAGCGCGCCGGCGCAAGGCCGTGCAGGTCGCTGGTGACATAGATCATAAGCTCACCTCCTCCCGGTATTATAGAGCGCCCCGCCCTGCCTGTCAACCGCCGGTTCTCAGCGGCTCGCCCGCCTCATAACAATGAAGCAGAAACGGCGGGGAGGCGGCGCGATGTGGAGACTGGGAGATCTCAGACGCAAGGAGGTCATCAACATCCGCGACGGCGCCCGCCTCGGCTATGTCGCCGACGTGGAGATCGACGAGGTGGAGGGCCGCATCGAAGCCCTCGTCGTCCCGGGGCAGGGGAGAATGCTCGGATTTCTCGGCCAGGAGGAGGACTACATCATCAGCTGGGACGAGATTGAAACGGTGGGCGAAGATGTGGTGCTGGTCAGCGTCATCATGCCAGACCGCCGCCCGCCGGGGAAAAAGGAGCGCCGCCGCCGGGTGCGCAAGCGATACAGCTGAGGAGCCGAAGCGGCTCCTCTTTATTTTCCAATATGTTACATCTCTGTAATTTCTCAGAAAATCTTCTCTTTTTCTCCAAGCTGTGGTATGATAAGAAGAAGAATTCTGTCGGCAGGCTTTAGCGCCGCCGCTTTCGGATAAAGGAGCGAATACCATGAAACGCGATGTGTACAGCGCCGGTCAGGTGGCTGAAGAACAAAAGGAAGGCGTCATCGCCGGGCGAAACGCCGTGCTGGAGGCGCTCAAAAGCGGCGCCGCGCTGGAGAAGATCTTTGTGGCCCGGGGGGAGAAGCAGGGTTCCATCATCCGCATCCTCTCGCTGGCGAAGGAGAAGAAGGTGCCGGTGCAGGAGGCCGAGCGTCAGAAGCTCGACTTTATGACCGGCATCAGCACCCACCAGGGTGTCGCCGCCTATCTCTCGCAGAAGGAATACTGCACGGTGGACGAGATTCTCGCCATCGCCGCCGAAAAAAACGAGCCGCCCCTCATCCTCCTCTGTGACGAGGTGGCAGACCCCCACAATCTCGGCGCCATCCTGCGCACCGCCGAAGCGGTGGGCGCCCACGGTGTCATCGTCCCCCGCCACCGCAGTGTGGGGGTGACGCCGGCGGTGACCAAGGCCTCGGCCGGCGCCGTCTTCCATGTGGCGATTGCCAAGGTGACCAACCTGGTGCGCACGATGGAGGAGCTCAAGCAAAAGGGCGTCTGGATCTACGGGACCGATGCGGCCGCCACCTCCGACCTCTACCACACCGACCTCACCGGCAGCACGGCGCTGGTGGTGGGCAGTGAGGGGGCGGGGATGTCGCGCCTGGTGCGGGAGCACTGTGACCACCTCATTTCGATTCCCATGCGGGGAGAGGTCAACTCCCTCAACGCCTCGGTGGCGGCGGGGGTTGTGATGTATGAGGCGCTGCGCCAGCGCAGCGGCCATTAAACGGGAGAGGGTTTCATGCAGGATACACAAGAGACGCGCAAAGACCAACAGCCGGAAGCTGCGCCCGCCCCCCGTCCGGAGGAGCCGCGCTTTAACACCTTTGAGATCGGCCGCGAGCTGGACGAGCTGCTGCGGCAGCGCCGCCGCGCCCGTGGGCAGGACGTTGAGCCGGAGCCTCCCGCTGCAACGCCCGACCCCGCCCCCCTTCCGCCCGCTCCCGCGGCAACCGACCCGGAGCCGTCACCCGCCCCCGTGCCGCAGGAGGACCCCCTGCCGCCGCCCGACGTCCCGGAGGAGCCGGCACCGATGGGCGGGCAGCAGAAAAAGCCCTTCGTCGTCACCCTCCCCGAGGAGGTCTACCGCATCGGCGAGGACTATGTTCCCCCGAAGCGCGAGGAGCCGGCCGAGGAGGAGCCCACCTCTTCGGCGGAGCTTGGCCCCTTGTTTGACGACGAAGCGGAGAAAAAACCGGCCCGCATCTTCCGCGGCCGCCTTCTCGGCAAAGAGGAGGTTGACTTGGGGCGGGAGGACGACGAGACGGAAGAAGACGAGGAGGACGACGAGCGCCTCCCCCTCCGTTCCCGCAAGCCCCGGCCCGCTCCCCGTCACCCCTATGACGAGCTGCCGCTCAAGGAGGCGGTCACCCGCTTAACCAACCGCGCCAAATTCTCCACCCGCTGCCTCTGGC
>JAFQKL010000323.1 GCA_017396965.1 Clostridia bacterium | reverse complement strand
GGGCGCGGGACCGGATGTCAAGGGCGCCGAAGGCGGGGAGACAGAAAATTTTTGTCCCGCCTCCCGCAAGGGACAAAAATTTTCTGTCGACCGTACCCTTGACAGGAGGGACACGGGTCATGCTGCTGCCGAAGGCAGGTGGAAAAATCACATTTTTCCGCCTGCCTTCACTTTCTTCATGGCAAACAGAGCTTTTTTGACAAGTTGGAAAACCCCGGCTGCCCCACGGCAGCCGGGGTTTTTGACAGAGCGGGACAGCTGAGACAGGCGGGATCAGACCGGGGCCGTCCCACGCGCCCCCTCACCCCACCACTTCCCCTTCCGCCCCGACTACCTCCGAATTCGCAATCCCTGGATCCACCGCCACCGCGTCGCTCCCCCCGAACGCCGCCGCCGGCATCTCCATCCCCTGCATGAAGCCGCCCAGCTCGGCGCTGCTGATGTCGCAGGCCACCACCCGGCTGCCGCAGATGAGCAGATGGGCCAGCACCTCCTCTGTGGCCCCGGGATAGTTCAGCACCCGGTAGGTCCAGCGCTGCGCCGTCTTGCCGGCGTATTTTGTGAGATCCAGACCCTGCGACCGCTGCAGTTCGGCGTAAGTGCTGTAAACCTCATCGAACACCTCGGGAATCTGCACCTCCATCACCTCGATGGCCGCCTCCTCCACCTCCCAGCCGAAGGAGCGCAGAAAGGCCACGCGGTCCTCGTTGCTCTTGACCCCCTTGTAGCTCACCGCCCCCGCCTCCACCGGCACCCCCGCAAAGCGCGGCCCGGTCAGCAGCAGCACCGCCGCCACAACCAATACCACCAGCAACAGCAGTCCGGCCAGTTTGAGCGCCTTCTGATTTAATTTAATCGCTTTGATATACATGAAAACACCCCTCAGCTTTGCTTTTTCTCTCCGAAAGCTCCGCGCCCGGCACGGTCCGCCCCGGCTCGTATCCCATTCCTATGTGCCGCAAGGCGGCGTTATGACGGGGGTGCAGGACGGAAAATGGACACACGAATAAAAATATTCTTGTATTTTTGTATTTTTCTGTTGCAATTGCGGCAAAAACTCGATATAATAGCCATAGCCTGACTTTCCGAAAGGGGAGTCCCGCAGCAACTCCAGAGGAAGCCCGAAAGAAACGGAACAAGAACCGCTGACCGTCCGGTCGGCACTGCAGGTCCCGGCCGGTCCCAAGGCCCTGCCCGCGCCTTGAGGCGGGGGGTGCTTTGCGCTGTGCCCGGTGTGCCGCGCGTGGTGCCGGACGGCCGGAGGCTCCCGAATGTCTCGGAGGCTCCCCAAAAAAAGAAAATCGGAGGGAAATGTAATGAAACGCAAGCTCAGTTTACTTCTGGCTCTGATCCTGGCCTTCTCCTTTGTCCTGGCCGCCTGCTCCAGCAGCGACGAGGGCGAGGGCGGCGAGGGCGAGGCCGCCGGCGGCGACCAGCCCGAGACCGTCAACGTCAAGATGGCCACCGGCGGCACCACCGGCACCTACTACGCCTTCGGCGGCGCCGTTGCCACCGTGCTGCAGAACAATGTCGCCGGTCTGACCGTGGATGTCCAGTCCACCGGCGCCTCCGCTGCCAACATCAACTATGTGGCGGACGGGGAGGTCCAGATCGCCATCGTCCAGAACGACGTCATGGACTACGCCTACAACGGCACCGACCTGTTTGACGGTGAGAAGCGCACCGGCTTCTCCTCCATGGCCGCCTGCTATGCCGAGGTCTGCCAGGTCATCGCCAGCGCCGATTCCGGCATCAAGACCATCGCCGATCTCGCCGGCAAGCGCGTCTCGGTTGGCGACGCCGGCTCCGGCGTGGAGTTCAACGCCCGCCAGATCATGGAGGCCTATGGCCTGACCTTTGATGACATCGAGAAGCAGAACCTCTCCTTCGGCGACTCCGCCTCCGCCATCAAGGACGGCAAGATCGACGCCTTCTTCTGCACCGCCGGTGCCCCCACCACCGCCGTCACTGAGCTGGCCACCACCAACGACATCGTTGTCGTCAACGTCGACGGCGCCGAGGCCGATGCCCTCATCGCCAAGTACCCCTTCTACACCTCCTACAAGATTCCGGCCGACACCTACAAGGGCATGACCGCCGACGCCACCACCGTCGCCGTCAAGGCCACCTTCATCGTCGCCGACTCCCTCTCGGAGGATCTCGTCTACAACATGACCAAGACCCTCTTTGACAAGAAGGCCGACATCGTTGCCGGCCACTCCAAGGGCACCGAGCTCGACACCACCTACGCGGTGGAGGGTGTCTCCGTTCCCTTCCATCCCGGCGCTGAGAAGTACTTCAAGGAAGTCGGCGCGCTCTCCTAAGCGCGGCTGACGGTTAAGAATCGGTTAAGGGTTCTTTGCATCCCATGAAGAAACCCAGCTACACACGCACCAGGCTTGTGGTAGCCGTGGCGGCGCTCTGCGCCGCCGCGGCTGTCCTTTTGCTGCTTGGTGGACAGGGGGACATGACCCTGTCAGTGGTGGGGGAGAACGGTGAGGTGGTGGCGCAGCTTCCTGTGGAGGAGGGCAGCCGCTTTTCCGTCACCTTCAAGCACTCGGTCAACCAGAGCGACGTCAGGGAGATCTACGAGATCTCAGACGGGCGCATCTTTGTCGAAGCCTGCGAGTACGCGGCCTTCGGCGCCGGAGTGGCCACCGAGATCGAGGAGGGGCAGACCCTCTCCTACACCGAGGACGGGAAAATGCTCATCGAGGGCATCCACCGCGAGATCCCCCGCCTTTGCTATATGGTCGGCCGCAAGAACGACCATTTTCTGGAGTTTGAAGGCCGGCGGCTCAACATCACCGACCTCTACGGTGAGATCGGCACGCTGACCTTTACCCTGACCCATTAGTTTTTTCGAGAGGAATGGATCTACAATGTCCGATTACAACAGGGACGGTGAGCTGCGGCAGGAGGAACTGCCGTTGACACCTGCTGATGAGAATATGGCGGACACCGCGCCGCTGACCCAGCCTGCCGACGGGCAGCCCGAGGCGATTTCGGCCGACGAGGAGGCCGCCCTTGCCGCGGAGGAGGCGGCGAGGGTTCTGGCCGAGTTCGACCGCGAGTCCAACACACGCCAGTTCACCGGAACCTTCGGCAACGTCATCAAGGCGGCGCTGATCGGCTTTTCGTTTTATGTGCTGTGGCTTAATGTCTTCTCTCTGATGGAGGAGCAAAAGCGCCGCGCCTCGTTTGTCGGCATCGTCATGCTGATTGCCTTCTTCCTCTATCCCGCCCGCAAGGGGGATACCGCCCGCGTCAACCATGTTCCGTGGTACGACTGGGTGCTTGCCGTGGTCGGCAGCGGCTGCTATTTCTACTACTTTGTCTTCTTCCGGGACATTGTCGCCCGCGCCGGACGCAATACGCGGACGGACATTGTGATCGGCATCATCGGCATTGTCATCCTGTTTGAGCTCTGCCGCCGGGTTGTCGGCCTGCCGATTCTGGTGGTGGCGGGGTGCTTTATCGCCTACGCCTACTATGCCGGCTACTCCACCAAGCGCATCCTCTCCCACCTCTTTTATACGACAGAGGGCGTGATGGGTACGCCGATCGGCGTCTGCTCCACCTTCATCGTCCTCTTCATCCTCTTCGGCGCCTTCTTGGACAAAACGGGGGCCGGCCGCTTCTTTATCGACGTGGCCAACTCGATTGCGGGCGGCGCGATCGGCGGACCCGCCAAGGTTGCGGTTATCGCCTCTGCCCTGCAGGGGATGATCTCGGGCAGTTCGGTGGCAAACACCGTCGGTTCGGGCAGCTTCACCATCCCGATGATGAAGCGCACCGGCTATCCGCCTGAGTTCGCAGGCGCGGTGGAAGCTGCCGCCTCCACCGGCGGTCAGATCATGCCCCCCATCATGGGCGCCGCCGCCTTCCTGATGGCGGAGATCACCAACCACAGCTACTACGAGATTGTCATCGCCGCCATCCTCCCCGCCTTCCTCTACTTCGCCGGCATCTTTTTGATGGTCCACTTTGAGGCCAAGAAGCTTCATCTGCGCGGCATGGACAAGGATGAGCTGCCCAAATTTGGCCCCATCATGATGCAGAAGGGCTACCTGCTGCTGCCGCTGGTGGTGCTGGTCTACTGCATGATGAGCGGCAAGACCTCCTCGATGTCGGCGGTGTACGCCATTTTGACCTCCATCTTTGTCAGTATGTTCCGGGCCGACACCCGGATGTCGCCCAAGACCTTCTTTGAGGCGATGGAGAACGGCGCGCGCAGCACGATCAGCGTCGCTGTCGCCTGCTCGGTGGCGGGCATCATTGTCGGCGTGGTCACCCTCACCGGCATCGGCTTAAAGCTGGCCTCGGGGCTGCTGGCCCTCTCGGGCGGGATTCCGATTCTGGCCCTCTTCTTCACCATGATCGCCTGCATCATCCTCGGCATGGGTGTGCCGACCACGGCCAACTATGTCATCATGGCCACCATCACCGCCCCCATCGTCCAGCAGCTGGGCGTGCCGCTGCTGGCGGCGCATATGTTTGTCTTCTACTTCGGCATCGTTGCCGACATCACACCGCCGGTTGCGCTGGCGGCCTATGCGGGATCTGCGATTGCGAAATCGAATCCCTTCAAGACCGGCGTCACTGCCACCCGCATCGCCATCGCCGCCTTCATCGTCCCCTATGTCTTTGCTTTCAACCCGGAGATGCTGCTGCTCGGCGCGCCGCTGCTCAAGGCGGGGGAGATTGCCATCACCTCCTTCATCGGCATGTACGGCGTGGCGGTCGGCATGGAGGGCTACATGGAGACCCCCCTCAACTGGCCGATGCGCCTGATCTGCATCGGCGCCGGACTGCTGCTCATCGACCCCGGCGTCTGGACCGATGTCGCCGGCATCGCCGTCATTGGTGCCATCACCCTTTGGCAGAAGAATCTGGCCAAGAAGCAGCTGGCGGTTTGATCGGCCGTCGGCGGCCCCTGTCGAACGGCATTTCACTGCGAATTTTAAAACAAGATTTTCAAAACAAAACAACCGCTGCGGCCCACCGTGCCGCGGCGGTTGTTTTTGCCCTGCTTTTTCCCTGGAAGAAGAAGGATGTCGACAGGAGACAAGCCCCCCGGATGTCGCCAATAAAAAAAGCCGCCCTGCGGCGACCGACACATCTCATTTCTTCCCTCTCATGCTCCTCTTCTCATGAATTCCTTCCCATTTCCTCCTCTCCCCAAACAACGCCTTCCGCAGACGCGCAGCCGGCAAGCCTTCGCCGGCTCTCTTTGTGAAGCAACGCACAATGCGCCTTCACAAAGAGAGCCGCTTTTTGATGTTCATGGCTTACTTCCCCTTCTGGCGATCCAGTTCACGCTCCAGCCAAACGGAGGCCAGGTCCATGGCCACATAGAGGCCGTCCTTCTCGCTCTTCTTGAGGATGCGCTTGTCGGCCGGGAGGGTTTCGTCGGTCGACATCAGGGTCAGCGAGACGCGGCCGGAGAGCTGTAAGTCACCCTGCTGGTCGCCGCCGCTCTGTACCTGCAGCATGACCACGCAGGGGTCGGCCAGGTCGCCGTAGTAGAGAATACTGCCGTTGCGCACCAGCGGTTTGCCCTTATAGGTCAAAAAGGGAGTCTTCTTGTCAGACATCTGCAAATCACCTCAACTGTCAAGATAGTGTTTCACCAAAATCTGCAGCAGCTCGTCCCGGTCGATCTTGCGGATCAGGGTACGGGCGTTGTTGTGGTTGGTGATATAGGTCGGATCCTCGCTGAGAATGTAGCCCACGATCTGGTTGATGGGGTTGTAGCCCTTCTGCTTGAGCGAGTCGTACACTTCGGTCAGGGTGCGCTTGATCAGCTCCTCGCGCTCCTTGTCCACCGAAAAGATGATGGTGTTGTTTTCCGGACTCATTGGCTGCCTTTCACCTCACACGAACTGAGTTTTTGGTCGGCGGAGTGTTCCAATCTGCCGGTCGGACGGCCGGAAACGCTCCCCCATGCTATATTATACAATGGCAGACGCAAAATTTCAATCGCTGCCCGGGGATTTGTGGGAAAATCTTGGGGGCTGCTGTAAAACAAAAGAAAACCGTCTGACCGGTTTTCTGCCTGGCGCTTCAAAGGGTGGGGGGGACGGCTTGTGCTGCTGCCGAAGGCAGGGGAGGAAAACCTCGTTTTTCTCCCCTGCCTTCTGTTTTTTTTACAGCAAATCAGGGTTCTTTCGCATGTGCTCTGAATCACTTACCAACGGTATCTTCGAAAGGCTGGTGTGGTGCATGGGGGATTTCGCCGCTGCGGCGGCGACCCCTGCAGGGGGCTTACCCGCGCAGCTCGCAGCCGTACTTGTCCTTGAGGATGGCAAGGGATTCCTCGATCAGCTTGGACACACGGCCGTCGGTCAGCGTGGTTTCGCGGTCACGCAGCACCAGCGCGTAGGCCACGCTCTTGGTGCCCTCGGGCAGGTTCTTGCCGCGGTAGATGTCGAACAGGCGCAGCGACTCAAGCAGCTCGCCGCACACCTCGCGGAACACCTTCTCGATGTTGCCGACCTCCAGCTCCTCCTTGCAGACCAGCGCCAGATCGCGGGTGAGGGCGGGGAAGCGGGGCAGAGGCTGGTAGTTGGCCTCGGGGAGACGGTTCTCGAACAGCTTCTTGAGATCCAGCGTCGCGCAGCAGGGACGGGCGCCGATGCCGTAAGTCTCCGCCACCAGCGGATGAACCTCGCCGAGCACGCCGATCTCCACGTCGCCGAGGAGGATGGTGGCGCAGCGGCCGGGGTGGTAGGAGGGATCCTCGCGGCGGGCGACGAAGGTGGGGGTCTTGACATGGAGCGCCTTGAGCAGCGTCTCGATCACGCCCTTCATGGCGTAGAAATCGCCGGCGTTGTAGGAGCCTAAGGTGAGGATCACCCGCTCCTCGGGCAGCTGCTCCGCGTCGGCGGCTGGCCAGTAGACCTTGCCGGTCTCAAAGATGCGGGCCGACTCGTTGCGGTTGTTGTAGTTCTTGGAGAGGGTCTCCAGCATCGAGGGCAGGGTGGTGGTGCGCATCACCGAGGTGTCCTCGCCCAGGGGATTGCTGATGACCACGCAGTTTCTCAGCGGAGAATCGGCGGGCAGGCGGATCTTGTCGTACCACTTGGGGGAGATGAAGGTGTAGGTGATCGCCTCGCTGTAGCCGAAGCCGAGCAGGGTGGTGACCATCTTGCGCTCAAAGCTCTGCTCCTCGGTGTACTTGCCCTGTGTGGTGCCCTGGTGGGGCAGGGAGGGGATGTTGTTGTAGCCGTAGAGACGGGAGACCTCCTCGGCGAGATCGGCCATGCCCTCGCAGTCGGCGCGGTGGGAGGGGACGTAGACATCGTCGCCCTTGACCTCAAACTGCAGGCGGGTGAGGTACTCCACCATCTGCTCGCGGGAAATGTCGGTGCCGCAGAGACGGTTGATCTTGTCCGGCTCGAGCTTGATGACGCGCTGGGTGTAGCCGGTGTTGTCAATGTCGATCACACCGTCCAGCGTCTCGGCGCAGCCGAGCAGCTCGCACAGCTCCACACAGCGGTTGACGGCGTCCAGCGTCATCTGCGCGTCGATGCCCTTCTCGTAGTGGGCGAGGGCGTCGGTGCGAAGACCCAGCTTGCGGCCGGAGCGGCGCAGGCCCGGGCCGTAGAAGTTGGCGGATTCAAAGGCCACCATGGTGGTGTCGTCCTTGATGCCCGACTGCAGGCCGCCCATGATGCCGGCGAGGCCGACAGGCTCGTGGGCGTTGCAGATCATCAGCATCTCAGGAGACAGCTCGCGCTCCACATGGTCGAGGGTGACGAAGGTCTTGTCCTCGCCCGCCTGACGCACGACGACCTGGGCCTTGCCGCCCTTGCCGATCAGCTCGCGGATGTCAAAGGCGTGCATCGGCTGGCCGTATTCCATCATCACATAGTTGGTGATGTCGACAATATTGTTGATCGGTCTCATGCCGCCGGCGCGGATGCGCTCTCTGAGCCACTTGGGGGAGGGGCCGATCTTGACATTCTTGACGACGCGCATGGTGTAGCGCGGGCAGAGCTCGGGATCGTCGATCCGCACATCCACCGCCTCTTCGACGGGGCCGCCGCCGGCCTTGACCACCGGGGTATGGGCCTTAAACGGCTTGTTGAAGGCCGCCGCCACCTCGCGGGCCACGCCGATCACCGAGTGACCGTCGGGACGGTTGGCGGTGACTTCGACATCGAAGACGATGTCATCCAGCCCCAAGACGGGGAGGATGTCGTCGCCGATCTGGCAGGGGGTCTCCTCGGGGTCGATGAAGTAGATGCCGTCTTCAATGCCGTTGGGGAAGTCATTCTGGGTCAGGCCCAGCTCAGGCAGGGAGACGAGCATACCCTCGCTCTTGACGCCCTTGAACTCCACAGTGCCGATGGTGGGGCCGCCCTTGACGTTGCCGCCCGGCAGGCAGACGGGGCAGAGGCCGCCTTCCACCAGGTTCTTGGCCGCCGTCACCTGCTGTAAGGTGCGGCCGCCGCCGACATCGATCTGGCAGACGAAATACTTGGGATCGGTGGGATGAGTCTCGATTTTGAGCAGCTTGCCCACCACGACGTCCTTGATGCCCTCGCCCTCCGACTCGTTACCGGCGATGCAGAAGCCGACCATGGCCATCGTCTCGGCAAACTCGCGGGGGGTGAACTCGACATCAACGAACTCGGAAAGCCATTTTTTAGAAAGCAGCATGATGGAAAGCCCTCCTTAATTGAATTGGGTGAGGAAACGCAGGTCGTTCTCGTAGAACAGCCGCAGGTCGTCGATCTGATACTTGTTCATGACGACGCGCTCAAGGCCCATGCCGAGCGCCCAGCCGCTGTAGACCTCAGGGTCGATGCCGCAGTCGCGCAGCACCTTGGGGTGGATCATGCCGCAGCCGAGCAGCTCAATCCAGCCCTCGCCCTTACAGAGCGAGCAGCCCTTGCCGCCGCAGCGGAAGCAGGTGACATCCATCTCCGCCGAAGGCTCGGTGAAGGGGAAGTGAGAGGGGCGGAAGCGGGCGACGGTGTTCTCGCCGTACAGCCGCTTGGCAAAGACTTCAAGGGTGGCCTTGAGGTCGCCCATGGTCACGCCCTTGTCGATCACCATGCCCTCCACCTGATGGAAGACAGGGGAGTGGGTGGCATCCACCTCGTCGGCGCGGTAGACGCGGCCGGGGGCGATGATGCGGATGGGCAGCTTGCCCTTTAACATGGTGCGCACCTGCATCGGCGAGGTCTGGGTGCGTAAGAGGACGTTTTCGGTGACATAGAAGGTGTCCTGCGTGTCGCGGGCGGGGTGGTCGCGGGGGATGTTGAGCATCTCAAAGTTGTACTTGTCGTACTCCACCTCGGGGCCGTCGACAATCTCGTAGCCCATGCCGATGAAGATCTCCTTGATCTCATCGAGCACCTTGTGCAGCGGATGCTGGGCACCGGTGAGCAGGGGGTTGCCGGGCACGGTGACATCGAGCTGCTCGGCCTTCAGCTGCTGCTCCAGAGCGGCGGCGGCCAGCACCGACTTCTTCTGCTCCAGGGCCTGCTCCATGTCGCTGCGCAGCTGGTTGGCAAGGGCGCCAAGCTCCTTGCGCTCATCGGGAGAGAGCTCGCCCATCATCTTCATGATGGCCGACAGCTCGCCCTTCTTGCCCAGCAGGTCGACACGGGCTTTTTCAATCGCCGCAAGGTCGGCAGCCTGCTCAATGACGGACAGGGCCTTCGTCCTGAGTTCGGAAATTTTGCTGTTCATCGTTTCCTTCACCTCATGATTTTTCTTGGATCGCCCGGGGGACGGGCGCTGCTGTGTCCTGCGAAGGGGAATAAAAAAAGCCTCCTCCCCTTGTCAAAAGGGGCGAGGCAGGGCTCGCGGTACCACCCTTGTTTTGCGCACGGCAAACAGGAGGACGCCGCAGCGCCGCCCTTCGCGCGCAATCTCATTGCAGCCTTAACGCGGCCTCACGTCCCCTCCTAATGACACCGGCCTGCGGCGCGGCGCGTTCAGCGGGGAGGCTCGGGAGCGAACTTCATCCGAAGGCTCTGCAGGGTGTGCTCTCAGCCGGTGACACACGTTCTCTGGTGCATCTCCTTTGGACTACTCTCTCCGTCACTGCCTTTGTGCGGTATGAACGGCCAGTGGTTGACACTGGTATAAAAACAATTTTACCCGCATTGAATGGAAATGTCAAGCCCTAAAATGGTGGGGATTTGCCGGTTTCCGTAAAAAGATTTGGGCAAACTGCACATTCCCAGCGGGGGCGGTTTGTGGTACAATAAACAGGTGTTTCCGCCAAGGATTACTTGATTATGAAAACCGGAGGACGGCTGTTTGTGGGCCTGTCCCCGTCTGATTGGGGGTTTCTTTATCTCATGCAGCAGCAAGCGCAGGAGGCCAGAAGGCGCACCTGGGTGGAGATCGACCTCGATGCCATCCGTGAAAATTATCGCATTTCCCGGCAGTTTTTGAAAGACAGCACCGGCATGATCGCTGTCGTTAAGGCCAACGCCTACGGCAGCGGCGCGCCGCAGGTGGCGCGTCTGCTGGAGGAGGAGGAGGGGGTGACGGCCTTTGGCGTCGCCTCCTTCGACGAGGGGGAGCGTCTGCGCCGGGCGGGCATCGAAAAGCCGGTGCTGATTCTGGGGTACACGCCGCCCTATCTCGCCGCTTCACTGGCGGCGCTGTCGCTCACCGTCACCGTCACCAGTCTTGCTTACGCCAAAGAGCTTTCCGCCGCGGCGACCGCCGCCTCGGTGGAGCTTTCTGTCCATGTTAAGGTCGACACCGGCATGAACCGCCTCGGCCTCGCCGCCCTGCCCACCGACGAGGCGGCGTGGGAGGTGGCCGCCATCGGCCGTCTGCCGGGGCTTTCGGCCACCGGCATCTTCACCCACTTCGCCGCCTCCAACTGGGCGGACGGCGACTTCACCGCCCGTCAGTTTGCCGCCTTTTCGGCGCTGCTGCAGGCGCTCGACGAGCGCGGCTGCCGCCCGCCGCTGGCCCACTGCTGCAACTCGGCGGCGCTGGTGTTTCACCCGGAGTGTGAGCTGACCTGCGTGCGCAGCGGCTTTCTGCTCTACGGCTACCAGCCCGACCCCGACCGCCCGGTGGCGGGGATCCGCTTCCCCATGCAGATGAAAAGCCTCGTCGCCCAGGTGAAGACGGTGCCGCCCGGCGGCCTGGTGGGCTACGACTGCACCTACGAGGCCAGGGCCTCCCTCCGCCTCGCCGTGGTGCCGGTGGGCTATGCCGACGGCCTGCCCTACGGCCTCTCCAACCGCGGCGCGATGCTGGTCAAGGGGGCGAGGGCGCCGATTGTCGGCAAGGTCTGCATGGATCAGACGATGCTGGATGTCACCCACATCCCCGATGTCAGGGAGGGCGACGTGGTCACCATCTTCGGTGAGGACGGCACCGCCGCCCTGCCGGTCACCGAGCTGGCGCAGACGGCGGGGGTGTTCGCCCCCGGCTTCTTCTGCAACGTCAACGCCCGTGTGCCGCGCCTCTTTTCCCGCGGCGGCGAGGTGGTGGAGTGCGAGGTGCCGCTGACCCGCTGGTAGGAGGGGCTGCTCCTGTTCTTTAGCACTCTCCAAAAAAGAGTGCTAAAATTTCACCTGTTGTACACAATAAGGCGCGCTTTTGGTCACAGTGCCGGGGTACACTATCCGTGAAATACAGACAGGGAGGCACCGCTGTCCGCAGGAGGCGGCCACGCGGGGCGCGCTCCCGACAGGAGGTAGCATGAATCAGTTTCACAACACCGGCACCGCCCCCGCCGAGGGCTAT
>JAFQKL010000322.1 GCA_017396965.1 Clostridia bacterium | reverse complement strand
GAAGCCACAGCCGACCACCGCCTCGCCCTGCTCACCTTTGAAACCGGCGCTCAGGCGGGCCACGCCCGCCCCGTGCTCACCGCCCCGGCCACGCTCACCACCCCGGACGGGGACATAGCCGTTGAGGTCGCCGCCGAGCCGGTCACCCTCCTCGACCTGCGCCTCCATTTTACCGCAGGCCCCAAAACAGAGCCGATCTCGGAGACCGCCTACCTCAGCAGCACCGCCCCCGGCCTCTACGCCGACCCCGCCCGCACCCGGCCGCTGCCGGAGCCCGCCGCCTCTCCGCTCCCCGGCTATGCCCACAGCGGCTGGACCACCCCGCAGGGGGAAACCCTTACCTACACCGCCCTCGCCGGGCGACAATTCACCGAAACCACCACCGTCACCGCCGCCGCAACGCCCATGGAATACCCCATCACCTACCACACCGGCGCCGGGGTCAACAACGACAAAAACCCCGCCTTCTACACGGTGGAAACCCCGCGCACCCAGCTCTACGACCCCATCCTCGCCCACCACGTCTTTGAAGGCTGGTACCAGAACAAGCAGCAAAGCGGCGCCCCGCTCTCCGCCCTCCTCCCCGGCCGCACCGGCGCCCTCACCCTCTGGGCAAAGTTTCGCGGGGAAGAGTATCTCTTAAAACCCCTGCCCGAGGGGCTCCGCGCCCTTTCCGGCGTCACCGGCTCCGCCGTCACGCATGGGCAGGACGTCACCCTCTCTGTCCTTCTCGATCCCGATCGGATCACCACCGTCTCGCTGCGGATCGGCGGCGGAGCATGGCAGGAGCTGGCGATCGCGGAGGATGGCACAATAAGCATCGACGGGGCCGACATCACCGGGGAGCTGGAGCTGCGGCTGGAGGCCGTCCTCGACGTCCGCCTCCGCCTGGTCGAGGAACAAAGCTTCCGGGAGCTGCCGGGGGAGAGCTGTCTGCTGCTGCTCACCTCCCGCCGTCCGCCGCAGGACGGCCGCTACCTCTGCGGTGGCCGGGAGCTGTATTTCCTCCCGCAGCAAAGCCGTCCCGAAATCGGCGAATACACCTACGCCGCGCTGATCCCCGCCGACACCGATCCCGCCACCCTGTTGGATCAGATAACACTCGACCGCACCGCCCCCTCCCTCTCCGTCCACCCCGGCGACCCCGACGGCGACGGCCGCTGTACCGAAAAAGACGTCGCCATCTTGCGCAACCTCTACCACAAGGCCGGAGAAAACACCCCCCTCACCGACCGCGCCCTCCTCGCCTGTGACCTCAACGTCGACTGCCGCATCGACCTGCGCGACCTGCAGGCCGCCCTCCTCGCCGCCTGGGGCCGCGGATAGGGAGGTCAAACAGAGGCAGGACAGCAGGACACCATCCTGTCCCTTGATCTGACGCTCGCAACGATCACCCATGCGGGGCGGATGGACAAGGCCGGCAGGTTGTACACAGGGCACCCACCCCCGTCTTTGAGCGGGTGGAAGAGGCGGGAGAAGAGGTTGTGGCACTGCTCTCGGATCGGCCGGAGGACACGGATGTCCCCGGGGAGACGTTGATTGATCGGAATTCACAGAGAATAAGGAGGTTGGCTCCATGACGATTGAGCAATATCTGGAAAAGCTGTTGGAAGAAAGAGCGCTTCAGGTCAAGATCAGCTATGCCTGGTCCTTTGTAGAAAGCGGGACGGTCACGGTCAAACAGGCGGCGACCAGTCTTCATCTCACAGAGGATGAGTTTTTGAAGAAAGTGAAGGTTTTGGAGCGGCAGCGACAGGATCGCTGATCACAGGAGAGCGGACACTCATTGATCTGGAAATTCAAACAGAGTACACCCCGCTGATCCGTCTTGCACGGAAGCGGGGTGTAAATATTGTAAGAATTTTCAGAATTGTCACAATGGAACAGGGATCCGCCTCATGAAGATCAGAGAGGAGAATTTCAAAGGCGCCTGCCGGATCGTCAACAAGCCCCCACTGCCCGCCGTCTCCGGGCGCCGTGGAGGAGGCAGGGGGAGCAGACTTCCGCAGCGGCATTTTGTGCGCATGAGGATGGTGTGACGGCACGCAGTGTCTCCTCCGCCGTGATATCATGATTTTGTGGGATTTTCAAATCGGGGAACAGGTGATATAATATGTACGAATATCGTGAAACCTGTTCGGAGGAAGCCGGGGTGATACCATCATGCAAAACCTGCCAAAGAAGACAATCCGATATGCCGCTGCGGTGATCTTCCTGCTGGCGGTCGCGTTCTGCTGCAGCTATGTGAATGTGGTCGAAACGTTTTTTGACAGCTCCAACTCCTTTGTTTTTGTGGTGTACCCTACGTTCAAGAACACACTCCGTCACGTGATCCACATTTCGCTGGTGCTTGCCTGGTGCGTGTCGCTGCACGCCAGGATTCTGGAAAAGCGAATTCGCCATTCTCTCCTGTCCGTCGGGTTGCTGATCATGCTCTGGCTTTTGATCCGTGTCTGCAAGTGGGAGTTTGTGATGTCCTATGAGGAGACGATTGTGCGGTATCTCTGGTACGCCTACTACATCCCCATCATCCTGCTGCCGCTGCAGGGGGTGTACATCGCCGACCTGGTGGGGCGGCCGGAGGGATATCAGACGCCCCGGTGGATGGACTGGCTGTATCTGCCGGCGCTGCTGCTGATCCTGGTGGTGTTCACCAACGATCTGCACCAGAAGGTGTTCTGCTTCCCGGAGGGAATTCTGTATTTCGATCTCGTCTATCGGCATGAGGTGCTGTACTTCGTGATCATCCTCTGGATCCTCGTGCTGGTGCTGTGGTTTTTGGTGACCCTGCTCAAAAAGAACCGCGTTCCGGGCAGCAGGCGATATCTGAAGCTGCCCTTTGTCATCCTGGCCGGGTTTCCGGCGGTGTGGGTCATCCATACCATGAATCTGTTTCCCAACGACCAGACGCTGCTCAACTGCCTGCTGATCGTGCTGCTGCTGGAGAGCCAGATCCAGATGGGTTTGATTCGCTCCAACTCGAACTATGATGTGCTGTTCCGCCAGACGACGATTGCGGCGCAGATTGTGGACGATGCCTATCTCCCGCACTATGTCTCCGGCACGGCGGTGCAGGCGGATGAGGGGTTGCTCAGACTGTCGGAGGAAGCGTCGGTGCGAAGCGGAGACCTGCTGCTGCACAGCAAACCGATCGCCGGCGGACGGGTGCTGTGGCAGGACAACATCCGCGAGATCAACGCCGCGCTGGAAGAGCTGCAGGAAACACGCGAGCAGCTGGGCGAGTTCTACGAGCTGAAAAAGGCGGAGGTCGATTTGAAGGAGCGAAAGTTCCGGGCAGAGGAGAAGAGCCGCCTGTACGACCGCATCGCCCGCCGGGTTTCGCCGCAGCTTGCCAAGGCGGATGCCATCCTCGCGCAGGCCAGGGAGCATCCGGATCAGGCAGAAGCTCTGCTGGCGCAGGTCTGCGTGATCAGTGCCTACATCAAACGGCTGAGCAACCTGCTGCTGGTGGGGGAGGAGAGAATGGAGGTTCCGGCCGGGGAGCTGGAATCCTGTCTGCGGGAATCGTTGGACAATCTGCGGCTGGCCCATGTCATCACCTGGCTGGACAGCAGCTGCCGCGACACGCTGCCGGTGCCTGTGATCGCGGAGCTTTACACCCTCTTTGAGACGGTGACAGAGCGCCTGCTCGATCAGATGACAGCGCTGTTTCTCACGCTGGAGACCGTGGAAGGCAGGGTTTCGCTGCGGATGCAGATCGGCGTCCGCGAAGCGCCGGACGAAGCGGTGATCCGAGGACTGGCGCTTTCCGGCGGCACCGTCGCCTGCGAGGTGCAGGAGACGGATCTGGTGATTCATGTGCGGCTCGGGGAAGGGGGCGAAGCGGGATGATCGGCTATTATGACCTGCCCCCTTCGCTCATGGCGCTGTTTCTGACGGTGATCTTTCTCACCCTCTGCGTCAGCATCCTCTGCCTGATCCTTGAGATTCAAAAGCGCCGCATCCGCACCGGGGTGCTGATGTCGTTTTGTGCGGTACTGAGCTTTTCGATGCTGGTGGTCTACAGCTCGAATATGAAGGCTTCTCTGCTTCAAAGAACGGCCCCGCAGTGGGTTGTCGACCTGTCGAATCTGCCGATTGCCGCCGCCTGCCTGCTGCTGCTCGGGATTCTTGCCGCGGAGGCGATGATCCTTGTTTGCGATCTTCGCTATCGCAAACACACCATCACCCACGCCTCCATCAAGGAGAGCCTTGACCACCTCACCACCGGCCTTTGCTTTGCAAAGCCCGGCGGTATGGTGATGCTGATCAACCACAGGATGAACCGGCTGGGCTTTGCGATTGCCGGGGAGGAGATCCAGAACGCCGCCTGGTTTTGGGAGACGCTGCAGCGCGGGGAGGAGCGGACGGATGCCCGCTGCATCACCGGCGGGGAGATCCCGGAGTATCGCCTGCCGGACGGATCAATCTGGACCTTCCGGCGCGAGCTGCTGGAAGACGCCGTTCAGATCACGGCGGCTGACACCACCGAGCTGCATCAGACGATGGAGCAGCTCAGAGAGGAAAACCGCCGCCTCGCCGCCATGTGCCAGCGAATCGGCGACTACGGGGATAAGGTGGATCAGTATGTGATTGCCAGAGAGCGGCTGGAAACTAGGGTGAATCTGCACAGCTTTCTCGGCCAGGCCCTGCTGACCACCCGCCACTACCTGCAGTATCACAGCGGGGATCCCCGCAAAATCCTTGCGATGTGGCAGCGCAACATCGATGTGCTGAAGCTGGAGGCGGAGCCGCAGCAGGAGCCGGATTCCTTCCGCGAGCTGCAGGCCAATGCGGAGATTGTCGGCATCCGGGTGACCATCACCGGCGTCGTGCCGGCAGAGCCGGAGGTCAAGCGGCTGCTGGCGGCCATCGGCGTGGAGGCGGTCATCAACGCGGGAAAGCACGCGGAGGCGAAGCGGCTGCAAATCGAGATCTCGGAAGAGGACGGCCGCTATCTCGCCCGCTATCGCAACGACGGAAAGGCGCCGTCCGGCCCCGTTGCCGAGGGCGGTGGTCTTGGTTCCCTGCAAGCCAGAGTGGAGCGCGCGGGGGGAAAGATGGAAATTGTCAGTCAGCCGGAGTTTGTCCTGACCGTCCGGCTGGGAAAAGAGGTGTCACCCATATGACCCGGGTTTTGATTGTGGAAGACGATCCGATGGCAAGAAAGCTGATGGAGATTTTTGTCATCTCCAACAGCCGCTATCAGCTGCTGCCGTCTTTAAGCAACGCCGCCATGGCGGAGCTTTACTGCACGGCTAATCCCGTCGATCTGATTTTGATGGATGTGGTCACGGCGATGGATTCAAACGGGCTGGAGACGGCGGAAAAGCTGAAAAAGCTCTTCCCCAAGATCAAGATCATCATCACCAGCCTGCCGGAGTACAGCTATATCGCCCGCGCCAGAGAGATCGGGGTGGACAGTTTCTGGTACAAGGAACCCACCGCCGAGGCGCTGATCAACGTGATGGACAAGACGATGGCAGGCGAGTCCGTGTATCCGGACAACACGCCGGTCATGCGGCTGGGAGCCGCCTTGAGCGATGATTTTACCGAGCGGGAGCTGCAGGTGCTCAAGGAGGTGGTTTCAGGGAAGACCGATGCCGCCATTGCCGAGACCCTGCACCTGTCCGTCTTTACCGTCAAGCAGTATATCCAGAAGATCCGCGAGAAGACGAAGTTTTCCAACCGCACGGAGCTGGCCGTCCGGGCACGGGAGAGCGGCATTGTGATCAGTGACCACAGGCCGGAAAAAGAGGGATCGTGAGTGTATTATAAGGAAGGGAACCGCCGCTCCTCAGCGGAGGTTCTCTTTTTTCATGTGAAAACCCCACTTTTGCAGGATGGAAAGCGGCGGGAGATGCTGATAGAATAATGATGGGTAAGTATCTGTGCAATCGCAGCCTCCGGGCGGCCGTCGGAGCGGGAGGGGTTCGGATGAGTCGGATTCGGATCTGACCGGGTACGACGACGAAGAATGGATGCAGACTGCCGGGACGGGTATTTCAACCACCTGTTCAAAACGCAGGAGAACGGAGAATGCGACAACCAGATTAAGGAAATCGTCCGTTGAAGTGCAGATCCGCAAAGCATACAAGGAGTACGACCTATGAACCCAGGGAACAGGACTGCAAGCTATCACATCCTGCCGGACGCCGGCGGCGCGGTTCGCGTTCAGTTTTTCTGTGAACTGTCGGACGCGCTGATCTGTGTCACGGCACCCATCCGCGCCGAGACGCCTGAGCAGGCTCTGGCAATCGCCTGGGAGACAGAGGGGAAAACGAAGTTCAACACCTGCAAAAAATGCGGCCGCTTTGTATCCGATGTCATGTACAACGCCGATGTCCATGAGTGTGTGGCCTGCGCCCCGTGGGAGAACTATCCGCTTTACTGCCACCGGTGCGGAAAGCGGATTGTCGAGATTGTCCGGCACTGTCCCCAATGCGGCGTGCTGCTGCGGTATGAAGGGAGTTGATGAGGTGCTCGACCAACAGAGGATGCGCCTGGACCACATGGAAACGGCGACGCGGTTCGGTTTCGGGCCGGAAGTGATGAAGCAGAGAAAGGTGTGCCGTGTGTGCCGAAGCACCTGCGATGCCAGGGAATTCATCTGCAGCGAATGCGGGGCGACTTTGCCCCGGGAGACGCTGTTTGAGTTATACAAATCCTACCATCTCTACTGCCTGTGCTGCGGCACCATCGTGTCCAGCCGCGCGCAATACTGCCCGGAGTGCGGAATGTCGCTGCGCAAGCGGCAGATGATCCGCTAAGAGGGCAAAGCAATTCAAAAGGAGATTTCCCATGGGAAAGAAGAATAAACTGCCGGCGCTTTTGCTCATCCTGCTGCTGCTCTGCACGGGCTGTCGGGAAACGGAAGGCAAGGAGAATCAGCCGGTCACCATCTCCATCTGGCACGTCTACGGCGCCCAGACCGACTCGCCCCTCAATGACCTGATCGAGGAGTTCAACAACACCGTGGGCAAGGAGCAGGGCGTTCGGGTGGAGGTCACCATGGTGTCCAACAACAACAACATCCACAAGGACATCCTGGCCGGCGCCAACAAGGAGCCGGGCGCGCAGCAGCTGCCGGACATCTTTGTCGCCTATCCCAAGACGGTGCTGGCCATGCCCGACGAGAGCGTGCTGGTGGACTACCGGGATTTCTTCACCGAGGAGGAGCTGGCTGCCTTCGTCCCCGCGTTTCTCGACGACGGCACGGTAAACGGCCGGCTGGTTTCGCTGCCGGTGGCCAAGTCCACCGAGTTGATGTTCGTCAACAAGACCGCCTTTGACCGTTTTGCCGCGGCCACCGGCGCCTCGCTGGACGACCTTCGCACCTGGGAGGGGCTGTTCGCCACCGCCTGTGAATACGCCGCCTGGACCGATGCAAAAACCCCGGATATCGAGGGCGACAGCACGCCCTTTTTCGTCCACGACTTCCACTTCAACTATTTCCAGGTGGGGGTGGAATCGCTGGGCGAGGCGTTCTTCGATGGGGAGGAGCTGGCCTTCGGCCCGGTCTTTGAGCAGGTGTTTGAGCCTTATGCGAAGGCCTGCCTGTCCGGCGGGGTCTGGCTTTCGGGCGGATACGCCACCGAGCCGCTGCGCACCGGCGAGAGCATTGTCAGCGTGGCCTCCTCCGCCAGTGTGCTGTATTTCTCCAACGAGGTCATCTATGCCGACAACACCACCGAGACGGTGGAGCTGATCGTGCTGCCCTGCCCGGTGTTTGAGAACGGGGCGCAGATGGTGATGCAGCGGGGCGCAGGGATGTGTACCGTCAAATCCACCCCCGAGCGGGAACAGGCCGCCATCACCTTCCTCAAATGGCTGACGGAGCCCCGCTGCAACACGGAGTTTGTGACCGGCACCGGCTATATGCCGGTTCTGCAGGAGGCCTTTGAGGGCCACCTTCCTACGAAGATTCGGGAGCTGACCGATCCCACCTATGTGGAGCTGTACAAGGCCTATCTCGAGACCCAGGACAGCTATGAATTCTACACCGCCCCCCAGCTCGCGACCTATCTGGACACCGAGATGGAGTTTGAAGAGATGATCCGCCTGCAGATGCTCAGCGGCCGGAAGGAATATCTGGAGGCCGGCGGCAACGATCCGGAGCTGCTCGCGCAGCTTGCGGCGGAGTGCTGCGCGCAGTTTCAAGCGGTCATGGGCCAATAGCGCAGAGGGCGACGCGGCAGAGCAAAGGTCATAAGGAGAAGAACCGATGCACAATAAAATACTGGAGCTTTTCCGTCTGACCCGGGAGGCCAGAAAGCAGGGGGTGGCCATGCAGCAGAAGCTGCTGCTCTACTGGATCTCCATGCTGCTGGCGATTTTCGGTGTTTTGCTGGTCATCCTCAGCGTGGCAGGGGTGTTTTCCGGCTCGGGGGAGAAGCTCGCCCAGGCGCTTTCCGCGCAGCAGACCTATATGGTCGACACCCTGAACGAGCAGATCACCACCCTGACCGCTCAGGGAATCGTGATCTCCAAGGAGGCATCCGATACCCTGAGCGGCCTGATCTATGCCGAACCGACTTCGGCACTCAACGACAATCGAACCGCCCTGGAGCAGGTCGAGCGGGAGCTGTATGACACCTTGAATACGGTGCTGCGCTCCAGCGCCTGCAACGGCGTCTATCTGGTGCTGGATGCCACCACCAACACGGCGGCAGAGGGGGCCGACAGCTCCCGCGCAGGGCTGTACCTGCGCTTTGCCAACTTAAACTCCAAAAATGCGGTGGACCAGGATGTGGTGCTCTACCGAGGCATTCCGGGCGTCGCCCGGGAAAACCATCTGGAGCTGCACAACCGCTGGAAGATGGAGTTTGACATCTCGCTGATCCCGGAATACCGAAATCTGGTCACTTTGCCGGTGGATCGGCTGGCGGATGCCTGCGTCTGGACACAGCGGGTGCGCCTGACCGAGACATGGGAAAACATGATCCTGCTCATGGTGCCGATCCGCGGCAGCGGCGGCACGGTGCGCGGAATCTGCGGCGTGGAGCTGGGAGATCTCTATCTGCGCCTGTCCTACCCCGCCCAGGAGAGCGAGTTTGGCAACATGGTGACCATTCTGGCGCCGATGGAGGATCAAACCCTGCTGCTTTCCGAGGGAATGACCGGCGGACTGGAAGGAACCTATCTCGATGATGCGGACACGCTGCACATCGAGCAGGGCAGGCTGTTTCACACCTATACCGGCGAGAGCGGCACCTATCTGGGTGTCCACACGAAGCTGGATATGAAAGGGGTGGGCGGCGCGTCCATGTACGCGGCGACCCTGATCCCCGAGGAGGGCTATCAGACGGTGGCCGCGGCAGAGCGAAGGAGCTGGTTTCTTGGCTCGCTGCTGTTCCTGGCGGCGATGCTGGCGGTGTCCGTGCTGCTGTCGCGCTGGTTTGTGCAGCCGATCACCAGAAGCCTGGCGGCCATCCAGACCGACCGTTTCGGAGAGGCCGACCTGACCGGCATCGCCGAGATCGATGCCCTTGTGGCGCAGCTGCGCAGCAAGGCGCAGAGCTCGCAGGGCCAGACGCTCCCGACTGATATCGCAGACCTGTTTGACGGCTTCGCCGGCAGGGCGACAGGCTTGACCACGGCAGAACGCTCGATCCTGCGCCACTACGCCGATGGGCTGGAGGTCGCCGAGGTGGCAGAAGCCGCCTTCATCAGCATCAACACCCTGCGCAAGCACAACGCCAACATCTACCGCAAGCTGGAGATCGGCTCCCGCGACGAGCTGATGCTCTACATCGAGCTGTTCCGCAGAGCCGGCAGGCTGGAGGAGATTCTTCTGGAGCCTGTCAAAGCAGAGGAAGCGTAGACGCCCGGGGAAACGGCGGGGAAAGACAGGAGGCAGAGCATGAACAAGAGGCTGGTATGGATCACGCTCACATGGGCATTGCTCCTCTGCCTTGCCGGCTGCCATCATGATCCTGTTGAACAGGAAGATGCAGAGCGGATTGCCGAAAAAGGCGCTGAAATGATGCAGACCTGGCTGGATGAGCAGATGCCGGATGCGGAGATGACAGAGTGCGCGGCATTTCTGCAAAACATCGCCTATACCGGCCGGGAATACCTGACCGATTATGCCACCGGGCGGATCCGCGTGGACGGAGAAGAAACCGTCTTTGCCGTTGATACGGTGACCGGCGATGTCTATTTTGCGATCGATCAGCAGACAAAAGAGGCGCTGAACGAGATCGCGGCAGCCTACCTCTATGATACTATGGGGGTCACCCCGGCAGGCGGCGACAATTCCTTTGCGTGCCATGTTCTGGCCCCCTTCCGCGACGATGAGCATGAGCTTGAAGCATACCAATTCCATTACGGGTTTGATTTTGGCCTTCCGGCAGACGTGGAGGATCTGGAAGCCTTTGTCCGCGATCCGCAGTCCCGGGTGCAGATTGAGGTCACTGCCGAGATCACACTGCCGGATGATGCGGATCTCTCCGGATATGATTTGGAGAGGATGGAGCAGCTTGGGAACAGCTGCGGAATGAGGTTTCGTTCCATGACCATCGCAAACAGCACGCAGACATTTCGGATGGGAACCCGTGAATGGATGACGACAGCCGGCTTTTCTGAGTACGGCGACTGGCTTGATCGGGACGGGATTTCGATCGACGGCCGCGTCAGAGTCCGCGAGGAGGAACGCAACGACCTGACCAATGAGATGACCAAATCCGACCGGCGCTTTGACCCGGAGCAGGACCTGGTGTTTGAGAAAACCGCGACGGGCTATCAGTTTTACCTGCCCAACGAGGATTGGCAGGAGGAGGTCTTTTACATCCGTGCTTCCGAAGGTGCCGGGATTCTGGAATATAACTATATTGAATACTTTTATTCTGACGTAGCCGGCTTTATCGCGGGTGAATATGACATCGATGAAGAGGATGGCACAGAACTCATCT
>JAFQKL010000321.1 GCA_017396965.1 Clostridia bacterium | reverse complement strand
TTTCCGCCTGCCTTCGGCAGCAGCATGACCCGTGTCCCTCCTGTCAAGGGTACGGTCGACAGAAAAAATTTGTCCCTTGCGGTGGACGGGACAAAAATTTTCTGTCTCCCCGCCTTCGGCGCCCTTGACATCCGGTCCCGCGCCCAGGATGAGGTAGAAAACCGGCAAGACGGTTTTCTTTTATTTTTTTGTACATGGTTTTTCGACAGCCTGGGCCGCTTTCCAGGCGGCGGGCAGACCCCGGCGGGGCGGGGAGGGGTCAGCCCTCTCCACCTACCAGCAGCACGGTGAGGTCGTTGACGTTGGTGCCGGTGGGGCCGGTGAGCAGCAGGGCGTCGACGGCCTGAAGGGCGGGGTAGGAGTCATTGTGCTTGAGGACTTTGGCGGGGTCGAAGCCTCTGGCCGCGAGCCGGGCAAAGGTGTCGCCGTCGACGATGCCGCCGGCGGCGTCGGTGGGGCCGTCGGTGCCGTCGGAGCCGAAGGAGAAGAGCAGGACGTCGGGCAGTCCCCGCATCCCCTCGGCGGCGGCGAGGGCCAGCTCCTGGTTGCGTCCCCCCTTGCCGCTGCCCTGCAGGCGGACGGTGGTCTCCCCGCCGGCGATCAGGGCGAGGCGGCGGCCTCTGCCGCTCTGTTCGCGGGCGAGGGCGGCGAAGAAGCGGCCGGCGTCGGCGGCGTTGCAGTTTAGGGTGGTGGTGAGGACGTGAGGGGTGTAGCCGAGGGCGGCGGCCTGTTCGGCGGCGGCGGCGCAGAGCTGGCGGACGCTGCCGGTGATGCGGCTGTCCACATGGGTCAGCTCCTTGGGGGTCTCCTGCCCAAGCAGGGAGAGGGCCAAAGGCGAGAGGGTGAGGTCGTATTGTTCCACAACGGCGAGGGCTTCGGCCGAGGTGGAGCGGTCGGGCGCACAGGGGCCGGAGGCGATCATGTCGAGCGGGTCGCCGAGCACGTCAGACAGCACCACCTGAACCACCCGCCCCGGCGCACACAGCTGCGCCAGCCGCCCGCCCTTGACGGCGGAGAGGCGCTTGCGGACGGTGTTGATCTCGACAATATCGGCCCCCGAGGCCAGCAGCTGACGGGTGAGGTCAAACAGCTCCTGCTCCGGCACCAGCGGACACTCCAGCAGCGCCGAGCCGCCGCCGGAGAGGAGGAAGAGCAGGCAGTCTTCTTCCTTTAGATCCCTTGCCAGCGCCATCGCCTCGGCGGTGGCGGCGAAGGAGGCGGCGTCCGGCACCGGGTGGCCGGCTTCGCGGATGGTGAGGCGGGGCAGCGGGCCCCTGCTGTGGCCGTGCTTGGTGATGACGAGGCCCTCGTCGATCCGCTCTCCCAGCAGCGCGCAGGCGGCGGCGGCCATGGTCCACGCCGCCTTGCCGACGGCGAGCAGCACCAGACGGCCGCGGCCGAACGTCACCCCTTCAAGGGCGCGGCGGACGGCGTCGTCGGGGCGGGCGCGGTCGAGGGCGGCGCGGATGATGGCCTGGGCGTGGTCGTGTAAGGACATGGGGAACCTCCTTGGCGGTTTATTCAAAATACATGATGTCCTCGTCCTTTGTGTGCAAAACGCGGTCGGTGAGGCGGTCGAGGAGGGAGGATCGGTTTGCTGCCGCGCGGCCTTCAAAGCGGAGCTCGAGGGCGTTGTGCAGCGGCGAGGGCGGATCGGTGCGCGGCGTGCCGCACGCCTTGTCGACGGGGAGGAGCCCTGCCGCCTGCCGCTCGATCGCCTCCCACCGCTCCTGCGAGCCGCCGTAGACCAGCAGCTTGAGAGGGGTCTCTTCGATCCAAAAGGCGCCACTGCCCACCGACGTCACCGAGGCGGGGAGGCTCAGCTCCTGCAGGGCGGTGCAGCCGAAGAAGGCGCGCCGTCCGACCGTCTGCAGCCCCTCGGGCAAAACGGCCTCCCGGAGGCGGCGGCAGTGGACAAACGCCTCGCGGCCGATCACGGTGACGCTGCGCGGCAGGACGATCCGCCGCACCGCCCGTTCGCCGCCCTTCTGCCAGACCGCCTCCTCGGCGGCAAAGGCCCGTGTGCCGATCACCCGGACCGGGATGCCGTCGATCTCCGCGGGGACCACCACCTCTTCCACCTGCCGGTCACAGCCGACGACGGTGGCGGTGGCCCGCTCGAAATAAAGGCTGCCGCCCGGGAGCGGGACGGCGGTCACGCCGCTCTCGGGGGGCGGCGGGGCGTAGTCCTCGTCGGTGAAGGTGAGCTCGGCGCGGTGGGAGGGGCGGGTGTTTTGCGAGTAGGCGAAGACGCCGTTGAGAAAGCCCTCCCAGAGAGGGGTCTCGAGGAGCTTCCCCTTGCGGCCGATCAGCTCCATCCAGCGGCGCTCGCTGCCGCGAAAGGTCAGCTGCATCGCCCGCCCCTCGTGGGCGAAGGCGTCCGCCCGCGCAAAGGTGAGGGAGGGGGGCAGGGTGAGAGAGGCGAGGCCGCTGTCCGCAAAGGCGAAGCTGCCGATCGAAACGAGGGAGGGGGGCAGGGTGAGGGTGTGCAGCGCGGTGCAGCCGCTGAAGGCGGAACTGCCGATCACCAGGAGGGTGGCGGGCAGCGACACCTCGGTGAGCTGCTCGGCTTGGGAGAAGGCGTCGGCGCCGATCTCGAGCAGGCCGTGCGGCAGGGAGATCCGCTCGAGCGGCGTGCGGGCAAAGGCGGCGGCGGGGAGGTGACGAAGGCGGGCCGGCAGGTCGATCTGCCGCAGTCCCGACCCGGCAAAGACCCCCTCGCCCAGCTGCTCCGGCGCGGCGGGGAGGGTGAGCGTTTGCAGCTGTCCGCAGTCGGCGAAGGCGAAGCGGCCGATGTCGGTCAGGGTGGGCGGCAGGGTGACGGTGTGCAGCAGAGGACGGCCGGCAAAGGCGCGGTCGCCGATCGCCGCCACCCGCACCCCCTCGATCGTCTCGGGGATCCGGGCGGCGGTGATGCCTTCGTCACTGCCGACGACGGTGCCGGTGGTACGGTCAAAATGAATGCTGCCGTCCTGGACGGGGAAGGGGATCATGGCGTGTACTCCTCTCTGTATGATAAAATCCGAACGCTACTCATAGCATTCGATCTCGATCTCACTCTCGTTGGACTGGATCAACCGGTCGGAGAGGCGGCTGAGCAGGCTGTCTCTTGCCGGGGCGGGGTTCTCTGCCGGGATGGGGTCTTCTGCCGCGCACTGCACCGAGGCGGCGTTGTGGACCGTGCCGGCCATGCAGAGGCGCTGGCCCGGGAAGACGCCGCGTTTTTGCAGGTTGACCGCGTCCGGGACCTGCTCATAGCGGTAGTCGTCCCTCAGCTCATCGGGATTCATGAGCTCGTCCGCCAGGGAGGCGACCCAGTCGAGGTCGGCAATCTGCGCCCACCGGGTCTCGCTGCCCGCAAAGGTGAGGCGGGCGAGGGTGCTGCCCTGCTGGTTCGGGCGGGTCACAAAGGCGCTGTCGCCGATCTGCTCCACCGAGGCGGGGACGGTCACCTGTTCGAGGGAGGTTTTGGCAAAGGCCAGCGGGCCGATCGCGGAGAGACCCTCGGGGAGGGTGATTTCTCTTAAGGAGAAACAGCGCCAGAAGGCGGCGCACGCAATTGCGGTCAGCCTCCTGGGCAGGGTGACGCGGCTGAGCTTGCCGCAGCAGGCGAAGGCGCAGTCGGCCAGGGTGGTGAGGCTGTCCGGGAGGACGACCTCGGTCAGACCGCTGCGGGCAAACGCCCGCTCGCCGAGGGCGGTGAGGCCGGGCGGCAGGGGGATCTTCCAGAGCTTGCCGCACTGCTCAAAGGCGGAATCGCCGATGGCTTGAAGGCCGGACGGCAGGGTGACGGAGTGGAGGTTGCTGCAGCCGAAGAAGGCCTCGCGCCCGATCCGCTCCACCGTGTCCGGCAGGGTGACGGCGGACAGCAGGCGGGAGCCGTCCGAGGCAAAGGCCCGCTCGCCGACGGCGGTGACCGGCACGCCGCCGATCTCGTCCGGGATGGTCAGCTCTTCTACCCCAACGTCGCAGCCGACCACGGTGCCGGTGGCGGATTCAAAGTAGAGAAAGCCGCCTGACACCGGGTGGGCGATGAGGCCGGCGCCCTCGTCCGCCGCCGGGACGGGGGGTTCGTCGGTGAAGCGGAGGCGGAGGGGCTTGGTGGGCAGGTCCCCGTTCAGGAGGGTGAGAAGGCTGGCGATTGCGGAGCCGGCTCGGTCGATGGTCTTGTCGACGGCGCGGCTCAAGGGGGTGGTGAGCCCTTTGATCTGCTGCCAGCGGGCCTTGTCGCCGCGGAAGGTCACTTCGGTGGTCTCCCCCTCCTCCCAGCCGAAGGAGAGTTCGTGGACGGTGGTGACCGAGGAGGGGACGGTGCAGCGGCGGATGGAGCTTCCGGCGAAGGCGTAGTCGCCGACAAAATAGAGCGAGGGGGGCAGGGTGACCTCGGTGAGACGGCGGCTGCCGGCGAAGGCGTGGCTGCCGAGGACGAGCAGGGAGGCGGGCAGTGGGAGCGGGTCGGCAAAGCCCCGCCGCAGCGGGTGGGAGTGCGGCAGGTTGTCGGTGACGTGGCGGGGCAGGTCGGCGATTCTGCGGTCGGTCGGATCGGGGAAGCTCCCCCAAAAGGCGCCGTCGCCGATCTCGCGCACGCCATAGGGGAGGGTGATCCTGCCCAGAGGGCAGCCGAGAAAGGCGCCGGCGGGGATGTGGCGCAGGCGGGCGGGGAGGTCGATCTCCAAAAGGCCGCACCAGGCGAAGGCGTAGATCCCCATCTGCTGGAGAGAGTCGGGCAGGCGGATGTGGCGCAGCGCCCCGCAGCCCTCAAAGGCGCGGCGGCCGATCGTGGTGAGGCCGTTTGGGAGGGTGACCATGTGCAGCTGCGAGCAGCCGGAGAAGGCCTCGTCCGCGATGGCGCGGACCGGGACTTCGGCGATCTCGGCGGGGATTTCGATGTTGCGCAGGGAGCGGGGGCTGGCACCGAGCACGGTGCCGGTGGTGCGGTCAAAGGCGAGATGGCCGTCCTCGACCGGGTGGAAGATGGTGTGTCTGCGGCGGATGGCGGGCATGGAGATCCGTCCTTTCTAAATCCTTGTTGCCGCGCGATTCCCCGTCCGGGTGGCGGGGACTGTCTGTTTTCAGCATAGCACAGCTTTTGCGGAATCGCAAGAGAGAGAAAGGAAAGAATTGACGGATGTCGACAAAAGGAGTATACTATTTCTATCTGGACTTTTCCAAAAGCGGAATAAGGAGGAAAGACATGAGCTACAGCGTCGGAGAGATGGCCCGGATGCTGGGGGTTGCCCCGTCTACGCTTCGGTATTATGACCGCGAGGGGCTGCTGCCCTTTGTTGAGCGCACCGAGGGCGGCAACCGCGCCTTTAAGGATGAGGATCTGCCGTGGCTGAGAACCATTGAATGTCTCAAGCGCACCGGGATGCAGCTTCGCGACATCCGCAGCTTCATCCATATGTGCCTTGAGGGGCCGAGCACCATCGGCGGACGGCGGGAGCTGTGCGAGCGCCAGCGCGAAGCGGTGCAGCGGCAGATTGCCGACCTGGAGGAGACTCTGGCCACCATCGACTACAAGTGCTGGTACTACGCCACCGCCGAACAACTCGGCTCGACCGACGCGGTGGAGCGGCTGACGGAGGAGGAGATCCCCGAGCAGCACCGCGCCGCGCGCAGGGGGATTCACTCTTAATTGGACGGCAGCCGGGCAGGGGCTTTGTGCGCTGTGAAACGGTGCGCTGTGAAACGGTGCGCGGTGAAACGAATCAAAAAAGATGAGGTGCCGCGTGGTTGTAAGAAGGCGCCGGAAGCGGAGGAGCGCCCCATGTCGAAGCGGAAATTCAAAAATATGTCGAGAACATCCCTGATGCACTATGGCAAGCTGGTGTTTCGCAGCCTGCTCTTCTTTGCCGCGCTCTGGATGTACTTTGTCAGCGGCGGCGACCTGCTGGGCGGCGGGTGGCGGCAGCAGCTGGTGCTGGGGGTGATCTGGGTGGTGTTTGCCGTGGAGATGGCGCTGCGCTTTTTCCCCTCGGGGATGGAGAGCATGGGCTGTCAGAAGCAGTTTGCCCGCAACTTCCGCCCCACCGTGCGGCAGACGCCGCGGCTGATCCCCTCCTGGCGCACCGCCTCGGTGGTGCTGGCCTGGGGGCTGCTCAACGGCTGCATCGGCCATCTGTATTTCAAGGGGATCATCGACCAGGGGATGCTGGTGCTGATCAGCCTGGCCTATTCGGTGTGCGACATGATCTGCATCCTCTTCTTCTGCCCCTTCCAGACCTGGTTTATGAAGAACAAATGCTGCACCAGCTGCCGCATTTACAACTGGGATTACCCGATGATGTTCACCCCGCTCCTCTTTCTCAAAAATGCCTACACCGGCAGCCTCGTGCTGATGGCGCTCTGCCTGCTGGTGCGCTGGGAGTACACCGTCCACCGCTATCCCGAGCGCTTTTCAGAGACGACCAATGCCAGCCTTGCCTGCGTCAACTGTCAGGAGAAGCTCTGCTTTCACAAGAAGCAGCTGCGGCGGTTTCTGGCGAAGAACGGGCATCTGGTGCAGGATGTGGCGGAGACGCTGCTGGTGGGTAAGGATGCGGCGGAGGAGGCCGGGGAGCAGATCTGAGCGGGTTGCTTTGTCATTTAGATGAAATTTGTCTTAGAGGATCACAAAAACAGAGACGGCGGCGCCTGGGCGCTGCCGTCTCTTTTCTTATATGACAGAACCCGCACCGCTGCGGGCGGTGCGGGCGCTTCAAAACAGGCTTTCAGAGACAAAGAGGAGAACCGCTGCCGCAGGGGGGGTTACAGCAGGCAGCCCAGCCGCGCCAGCGCGTAGGCGACGTGGGCGGCGACGCCGGTGGGCATCACGGCTTCGTCAAAATCAAAGCGGGGGTTGTGGTGAACCATGCCGAAGCCGCGCTCGGGGGCGTGGGTGCCGAGGAACATCACGACGCCGGGGGCCTCTTCCAGACAGGCGCCAAAGGTCTCAGACGACATTCTGGGCGGGCGGGAGATCAGCACCTCCGGGCCGCACAGCGCCGCCACCGCGCGGCGGGCCAGCTCGCAGCAGCGGTCGTCGTTGACGGCCACCGGGATGGTGATGCGAAAATAATCCTCCTCCACCGTGCAGCCGTGGGCGGCGGCGAGGGCCTGCACCATCGTCCGGCCCTGCTCCAAGATGCGCCGGCCGGTTTCGGGGTTTAAGAAGCGAAGGCTGCCCTGGAAGGAGGCGCGCTCGGGAATGATGTTGAAGGCGGTGCCGCCCTGCATCAGGCCGAACGAGAGGGAGACGGATTCGCTGGGGTCGGCGCAGGTCATCACCAGCCCCTGCAGCGCGGTCACCGCCTGGGCGACGGGGTTGATCGGGTTTTTGCAGCGGTCGGGCCGGGAGCCGTGGCCGCCCTGCCCCAGAAGCTGCGCGCCGATGGAGGCTGCGCCCATCAGGCGGGGGCCGGGATCAATGCAGCAGCGGCCGAGTTCGATGTCGGCGATGAGGTGGATGGCAAAGCAGCTGGCCACCTGCTCTTCGCGCATCAGGGCGCGGATGGCGGGCATGGTCGGGCCGCCGATCTCCTCCCCTGATTCAAAGAGGAAGAGAATCCGCCCCGAAAAGGTGTGGCGCAGCCGGGTGAGCACCCGCATGGCGGCGAGCAGCATGGCGGTGTGGCCGTCGTGACCGCAGGCGTGACACAGCCCCTCGATCTCGGAGACGGCCACCTTGGGGCCGATGAGGTTGTTTGGCTCCTCGGTCATGGAAAGGGCGTCCATATCCGCCCGCAGCAGCACCGTTTCGCCGGAGGAAGCACCTTCCAGCGTGATGAGGACGCCGTAGTCACTGTAGCGCCGGTGGGGCAAGCCGAGGCGGTCGGCCTCTGCCTCCACGAGAGAGGCGGCCTCCGCCTCCTTGCCGGAGGGGCTGGGACGGCGGTGCAGCCGGCGGCGGATGTCAATGGTGAAGTCGCGCTCGGCCTCGATGAGAGCCAGGATTTCCGGATGGTTCATGGGAAATCTCCTTCCGTTTGAATGATGAGACAGGACTTCTGCTGTGGACCTCCAGGAGAGAAACGCGGTTCGGCGGACAGCCTTCCCGCCGGGGGGAGCGGGGGGCGGCTGTGGGGAACGATTGATTGAAATCATTATACTGCGGCAGGATCGGCCCCGTCAAGAGCGGGGCGCGCGGGTGGAAGGCCCTTCGGCCCGGGGTGCCGCCTGCCTCAACCGGGCGAAGCTGTCCTGTCCGTCAGGGTTGCCTCGCGGGGGGCGGCGTGTTACAATAGAAGCAATCGAATCAGAAGAATCCGACGAACCATCAGGAAAGGAAGGATCAAACCATGGCAGCAATTCGCCTGTATTATGAGGATGCCTATCTCACCGAGACTGTCACCGACATCACCGCCTGCATCGAGGAGGAGGGGCGGATGCTCGTCACCTTGAAGGAGAGCCTCTTCCACGCCCAGGGCGGCGGCCAGCCGGCCGACCGCGGCACCATCGACGGGGTGCCGGTGCTGGATGTCTTCGACCGCGAGGGGGAGCTTTACCATGTGGTGGAGCGGGCCCCGGAGAAGAGGGAAGGGGTGGTGCTGAAGCTGGACTGGGACTATCGCTACGACGTCATGCGCCAGCACACCGGGCAGCATCTGCTCTCGGCGGCGATTCTCCATCGCTTCGGCGTCACCACCACCATCTCCCGCGGGGAGGACTTTGTCAATCAGATCGACCTGGAGCGCCCGCTCAGTGATGAGCAGCTCAGGGAGGCCGAGCGGGATGCCAACGCCGTGATGGCCGAGGGGCGCAAGGTGCGCGGCTTCTTCGTCAAGCCGGAGGAGATGGAGCAGTACAAGGACCAGCTGCGCAAGGCCGCCCGTCCGCACGACCTCATCCGGCTGGTGGAGATTGAAGACTACGACCTCATGGGCTGTGGCGGCAACCATGTGCGCAGCACCGATGAGGTGGGGCTGATCCGGGTGCTGTATGCCAAGGATGTCTCGGATCAGAAGACGGCGCGCGGCTGTTTTCGCGTCTACTTCCTCTGCGGCGACCGCGCCCTGCAGGACTATGGTGAGAAGGTGGCCTCCTTCCGCCGTCTCTCGCTGCTGCTCGGCTGCGATCCCGACGCCCTGGAGGGCCGGGTGGAGCAGCTCCACGCCGCCTACGAGCGTCTCTCCGCCAGAGCAAAGGAGATGGAGGCGGAGCTGGAGGGGCTGGCGGTGGCCCGTCTGCTGGGCGAGGCCCGCGAGGCGGGGGAGCTGACCCTCATCCGCGCCGCCCTGCCCGGGCGGGACACCAAGGGCCTCAAGGCGGTGGCGGAGGCGGTGATCAAGGAGCGCCGCTGCCTGCTGCTGCTCACCGGCAGCGGTGAGAACGGCACCGCCGTGGTGCTCGCCCAGCCCAAGGGCTACAGCGGACACAAGCTCGGCGAACGCCTCAAGGCCCTGCTGGCCGAGACCGGCGCCAAGGGCGGCGGCAGTCCCTTCTTCGCCCAGGCCACCCTGCCCGCAGGCGAGGAGGCAGCCCGGGCGGCGGAGCGTTTCTTTGACGCGCTGGAGGCGGAGATCGGCGGCTGATGCCCGCCTGATTTGACACGGTGCAGCAAAGGCGGCCGGCAGGGGCGGCGCGCCCTGCCGTCGGCAGGGCGTGTGGTGCCCGTCGGCCGCGTGTGTTTTCCGGTTACGGGAAGCGCGAAAACAGATCTGACAGAAAGGAACCCTGATCCCTCATGGCCAAAAGACGTGTGACGATGGAAACCACTGTCAAGCGGGTGCTGTTTTCACGCAGCTTTATTCTCATCCTGCTGCTGCTGCTTCAGCTGGCGGCGCTGCTGTTTTTGCCCATTCGGCAGCTGACGGTGTACAACCTGATCTCCGGGGTGATGATCGTGCTGATTGTCAACCGCAGGGCGCCGGTGGACTTCAAGCTGCTGTGGGTGATCCCGGTGGCGGTGCTGCCGGTGTTCGGCACGCTGCTCTACCTCTGGTTCTCCCTGCAGCCGAGCGGACTGCGGATGCGCAGCCGCTCGCAGCGCCTCGACCGCCACCGTCTGCCGGAGAAATGCGTCCCCGCCGACGGTCTGGCCCGCTACCTGGATCTCATGGGCTATCCCTCCTACGATCAGAGCCATATCACCTACTACCCCTGGGGGGCGGAGCTGATTGAGGCCATGCTGGAGGCGATGGAGGGGGCAAGGCAGCACATCTTTTTGCAGTACTTCATCATCGCCGAGGGCGAGGTGTGGGACCGGGTGCTGGAGGTCTGCCGGCGCAAGGCGGCGGAGGGGGTGGAGGTCTGGCTGCTGATGGACGGGCTGGGTACGCTGGGCCGTCTGCCCGCCGATTTCCTGCGGCAGATGGAGGCGGCGGGGATCCGCTGTCAGGTCTTCGCGCCGCTGCGGGCGGTGCCCTCGCTGCTGCAGAACAACCGGATGCACCGCAAGATCCTGGTGGTGGACGGCGAGGTGGGCTTCACCGGCGGGGTGAACCTGGCGGATGAGTATGCCAACCTCTCGGTGCCCCACGTCTGGAAGGACGGCGGCATCCGCGTCGAGGGGGACGCGGTGCAGGGGCTGAGCGCCATTTTTCTCCACACCTGGGCGCTGTACGACAACGAGGCGGACTCCCGCCTCAAGGGGGCGGCGGAGAAATACCTGAGCAGTCCGCCCGCCGCCCACCCCGCCGGCTGCGCCGTCCCCTTTGCCGACAGCCCCTTTGACACGGCGGACATCGGCAAGCGGGTGTACCTCGATCTCATCCACACGGCGACCCGCTATGTCCATATCAT
>JAFQKL010000320.1 GCA_017396965.1 Clostridia bacterium | reverse complement strand
GCGGATGGAGCGGCAGTGCTCCATGTCGCCGATGGGGGCGAGGCCGTCTGTAAAGGTCAGCTCGCCGGCCACCGGCATGAGATCGGCGTACAGCACCTGCTCCACCTGCCCTGCGTCGTCCGCCGCCAGCAGGACGCAGAAGGTGCCGACACCGCCGTGGCTGCCGACGCCCTCCGCCACCGGCCAGAAGTTCTCGTCCACCGGGTGCTGGGCGACGGCGATCAGCTCGCTCTCTCCGTCGCCATCAAAATCGGCCTGCAGCAGCTCGGTGAGGCGGGGGACGGTTTCGCCCATGCCCGCCTCCTCAAACAGCTCGGTGAGACAGAGCGTCAGCCCGATGCGCTGCTGATCGGTGAGCTGCTCCGGCAGCAGCCGGGCGGGCGGGGCGGCGAAGGGGTTGTGGCCGGAGGAGAGGATGAGATAGTCCTCCTCCCCCTGCCAAGGGAGGTGGCCGCCGCCTGCGAGGCCGAAGTCGGTGAAGAAGGCGTAGGGCGGGATCATCAGCGCCTCCCCCTGCGGGCCGAGGGTGGCGGGGAGGGAGAGGGAGACGAGCTGCCAGTTGCCTTCGGGGTCGGGGGCGCCGTCGCCGGTCACCGGCCGGCCGTGGGCGGTGAGCAGGGTTTCGGCGAGGGGTGTTTCAAAGCTGGAGAGGCCGTAGGGCGCCGAGGACCAGATGAGGCGGTCGGCGGTGCCGAACAGCCGTCCTCCCCGGTAAACCCGGTAGGCGGCCGGCTCCAGCAGGCGGTTGGCGGGGAAGGGGTGAAGGGAGGTGTCGGGCAGGGGGCTTAAGGACTGCCAGACGCCGCCGTCAAAGGCGCCGAGGAGGCTGCCGTTGTAGAAGATCAGCCCGTCGCCCTGCGCCTCCTGGGCGAGCGGGGTGAGGGTGACGGCTTCGATCCGGTAGTGGAACAGGCGCGGATCTTCGGGGTCGGGGACGCGGGTGAGGGTCATCTCCCCCTTCTGGGACAGAAGGTCGCGCAGCGGCGAGCTTTCGCCCCGCAGCAGCCGGTCGTGGACAACGGCGGCGCCGCCGTAAGGCGCAAGGGCCTGCTCGTCCTCCCAGTCAAAGTGGAGGAAGGGGGCGGCGAGGCGGCCGTCGGGGAGGGTGCGGACGTCGTGGAACACCAGCTGGCCGGTGAGGTCGGGGGCAAACGGCTCCCAGCCGATGTTGCCGTTTTTCTGCAGATGGGAGATGCCGGTTTCGGGGGAGGTGAGGGCGCGGCCGAAGTGGCGGTGCAGCACCGCGTCCACCTGCTCGGTGCGGATGCCGACCCCCTCCACGGTGGTGGGGCTGTTGGTGACGGCGAAGCGCAGCAGGTTTTCGTCGTCGGTGACGGCATCGCCGGAGGGGTAGGGGAAGAGGGCGGCAAGGAGGCGCGGGTCGGCGGCGAAATAGCGGTTGAGCTCGGTTTCATAGGTGCCGTCGCGCAGCTCGACGCTGACAAAGCGGGTGCTGTGGCCGCTGACATCGAGGAATTCGCTGGTTGTGGTCACCACCACCTCGCGGGTGCCGTCGTCATCGGTGATGAAGTAGCGGTCTCTCCCGTCGGCAAGATCGGTTTGGTGGTTGTAGAGGCCCCAGGTGTCGATGGCGGCCACCCGTTGGGGGCGGCGGTGGAGGTGGGCGGCGGGGGTGTTCTCATCGCTGTCGCCGATCGGTTCGGTCACCCGCTCGGGGTGCCGGAAGCGGTAGGCGCCGCGGTCGGCATCATAGTAGGGGGAGCTGCGCAGATACTCGGTTGAGACATCAATGTGCTGCCTGAGCAGCTCCTCATACTGCTCCTGCGGCACATAGATCAGGTCGCCGACGGCGGGAAACTCCTCCCAGCTGCCGCCCTTCCACTCGTGGAGGGTGACAAAGAGGCCGGCGGGGAGGTGAGCGGGCAGGCTCTCGGGGTCGGTCCAGCTCATCCGGTCCATGCCGCTGCCGAGAAAGCCGCCCAGGGCGGCGTCCACGGCGCGCTGGGGGGTGAAGCTCTTGAAGCGGGGGGCGGCCGTCATCGGATCGGTCGCTGCGGCCAGCATCAGCCGGGTCTGCTCGGCGAGGGTGAGATAGTCGAGCTGTTGCTCGGGCGGACAGGGCGGATCGAGGGGGAGGTCCTGCAGGTAGACGGCGTCGATCTTCTCATAGACCGTGTCGCTCTCCATGGCCGCGAAGGGCGCTCTGCCCTCGGTGGTCAGCGCCAGGGCCTCCTTTTCCCACACCTCCCAGGGGATGACGGTGACGCGGCAGAGCAGCCCGCCGCTGCCCGCCTCCACCGAGGCGGTGTGGAAGGCTTCAAACGCCACATCCTCCGGCAGCTCCTCCGGCGGGGTGACGGTCACCTGCTCCAGATAGCCTTCAGGGAAGTCGAAGGCAAGCCCGAGGTGGGAATAGGCGGGCTCCGGCGACTTGCAGGCCGAAAGGCCGAGCAGGAACAGCAGGGTCAGGGCAAGCGTTGTCAGACGGCGCTTCATGGGGATCCCTCCTTTTTTTCTCAAGACCGCGGTGTTTTGGCTCCTGCTCTTTGGACGTGTGCCGGGGGATTTTGTTCCCGCCCTGTCCCCCTCGTTTTCCAAAAAACTTTCTCACCAATCGGTCACAAAGCCGCCTTGAAAAATTCCTCCCAATGTCGTATCATGAGAACAAAGCCATGAAAACGGAGGTCTTCATAGCCGATGGGCGATCTTGTATCCTATATCGGGGAGCGCGGCGGCGTGGATCTGCTGCGCCGCCCCTTCGGCGAGGTGGACAGCCTCGTCCTCGCGCAGCTCTCCTACCTCAACTTCAAGCCCTGCGGCCACTGCGCCGCCCCCTGTGACAAAACCCTGCGCGGCCTGCTGCACGGCTGCTACGACGAGAGCTTCCTCGAAAACACCTGGGAACCGCAGCGAAACGATCAGCTGCTGCGCGCCGCCGCCGACAGTGTGCGCTTCGGCGGGGTGCGGATCTCGGGCTTTGTCAATGCCGTTTCGCCGGAGGAGCAAAAGCAGTTTTCCGCCATCACCTTCCACCTGCCCGGCAACCGCCTCTACCTCGCCTACCGCGGCACCGATGCCACGCTGGTGGGCTGGAAAGAGGATTTCAATATGACCCTCGTCTCCCACATCCCCGCCCAGCGGCAGGCGCTCTCCTATCTGGAGGAGACGGCGCGGCGGTTTCCCCACCACCGCCTGATCCTCGGCGGCCACTCCACGGGGGGCAACATCGCCGTCTACGCGGCAATCATGGCCTCCGCCGCCCTGCGGCAGCGGATTGCGGCGGTGTACGACCACGACGGGCCGGGGTTTCAGCCCGAGCTGCTGCGCCAAAGCGCCTATTATGAGATGCTGCCCCGCATCCACAAGACCATCCCCCAGTCGGCGATCATCGGCCTGATGATGGCGCAGGAGGCGCGCTACCGGGTGGTGGACTGCCGTCACTTCGGCCCCTTCCAGCACGATCCCTACACCTGGAAGGTGGAGGGGGATCACTTCGTCACGGTGGAGGAGGTGGACGGCCTCTCCCGTCATTTCAACCGCTCGATCAACACCTTTCTGCGGGAAACCGACCCCGAGACGCGGCGGCTGTTTGTCGACACGGTGTACGAATTCTTCTCCGCCACCCGGGCGGAGACGGTGTATGATCTGCTGAAGAACTGGTACACCACCCTGCCCGCGCTGCTGGAGGCGGTGCGCACCACCGATCCCACGGTGCTGGCGATGCTCAAAGAGACGCTGCGGCAGCTGGCGCGGTCGTTTGCCGTGGATGAGACGGCGCGGGCGGAGGAGCGTGCGCGGGTGAAGGAGCAGGCGGCGGAGTTCGGACAGTGGCTGAAGGGGTTGCTGGAGGAGGAGAGGAAGTAGGGTTCCCCGGCCTGTTGCCCCTGACAGGAGGGACGCGGATTGCGCTGTGGTCAGCGGCTGGGGAGGGAAAACCCGTGTTCTTCCCCGGCCGCCGCTCTTCTCAAAGCGTTTTGAGGATTTTTATTGAGAGTTTTTTTGACACGTCGAAAGAGCCTCTGCCCCCTTGCGGGGCAGAGGCTCTTTTGCGCCAAATCAGGGCAATCAGGCGTCGGGAAGGCGGTTGCCTTCGGCGTCAACATAGACCCATTCGATCTGGTAGGTGCGGCCGACGCTTTCGCCGACGTTGGCAACGTAGTCGGCGAGCAGCTTTTCCGCCCGCTGCTGGGCGCCGGCCAGCAGGGCGCGGTCCTGCTTTGCCGCCTCTTCCATCTGCCCCTGCGCCTGGCGGAAGGCCTCGGTCTGATCCTCCGCCGTGATGGCGGCGGAGTTGCCGGCGACGATGAAGGAGGTCTCGTTGAGCGAGTCGGGATCCACCACCGCCCCCTGCACCTCGGCGGGCGGCATGGTGATGGTCACCCGGTCGCCCTCCACCGTCAGCGAGACGAGGGAGGCGTCGACCCCGATGGTGACGATGCCGGAATACTCCACCCAAAACCGCTTGTCGCGGCTCAGCCAGAGAAACTGCTCGGCGTCCTTCTGCTCAAACTTGGCCACGTTGTGATAATAGCACTCGGTGGTGGCCAGCTCGCAGATCGCCTGCATCCGGGCAATCTCGGGCACCGCCTGCGGCGCTTGCTCCTGCTCACAGCCGCAAAGGCCGAGCAGCAGCAGGGAGAGGAAAATCAAGACAACCTTTTTCATGACTGCTCCTCCTGACGAATCTCCAGCCGATAGTCGGAACCCAGCTGCCGGAGGAAGGGGTCGATCAGTGCGCGGACGGCGTTGTGCGCATTCTGCTCGGCGAGATCGTAGATGGCCCGCTGACTGCGGCTCTCCGCCTCGGCATCTGCGCAGCAGGCGCTGTATGCCTGCTGCGAAACGGTGGCGGTGTTGGCGGAGGTGTTTTCAAAGATGTAGTCAAGGCTTGTGATGTCCACATCCACTTTGTGGATACGGATTTCGGGGATGGTGACGACGATCAGCCTGTCCGTCTCCGCCACGCTGACCGAAAGCCGCTCAAAGTCGAACCCCGCCTTGATGACGGCCTCGTAGCTGACATAATAATCCACCTTCTCCGGCCGCTTCTCGTTCATCACCCGGGCGATGCCGTTGTACACCGCCTCAAAGGTGGACAGCTCGCTGACATCCATGATCTGCTCCAGCATCGCCTGGCTGACCACCTGCGGTTCGCCGGCCGTCTGCGGATAAAACATCACGCCGGTGCCGAGCGCCGCCGCCGCCGCGCCGGTGACGAGCAGCTTTTTCACTACGCCGCCCCCGGATTTTTCCGCCATGCCATCGCCTCCCGTTCCTTCGGCCGCCGGAGGCGGCCTTTTCTTTAAGGGTAGCGAAGTTTCTGCCGTTTGTCAAGCAAACCGGCCCGAAAGAGCGCGATTTCTCACGAAAAAAGGGGAGACAGCCCGCTGCCTCCCCATCTCTCTTTGCTTCTTTCGCGCTTTTGTCGCCAAAGGCGTTACACGCCCTTGATCACCTCGTCAAACAGCTCCGGGGTGATGCCCACCTCGAAGCGCAGGGCGAAGGTTTTGCCGTTCTCGTTCCACTGGGCGGCGTAGGCCACGCCGTCCTTGCCGTGCAGCGGCACGACGTAGCCGCGGCAGGTGCTCTCATAGGTCTCGAGATACTCGCTGACATCCCCGAGCAGCTCCTGCTCGGTCATCGCCATGCGGAAGGTGACGGTCTGCTCGTCGCTCTCGTAGACGATCTCCGCGGCCGCATTGTCCAGCGCGCGGTAGGTGGTGGTGTAGCCCTTGCCGGGGAGGTAGGCCGGGGAGTTGACGAAGTAGCCCAGCTCGTCGCCCAGCTCCTCGATGGTGGCGTAGGTCTCGTCGCTCTTGGTCGTGGAGCAGGCGGCCAGGGTCAGCAGCATGAGCAGCAGCGCCAGCAGGGCCGCCGCATGGTGATACTTGCGAATGCTCATCATGACATCGTTCCTCGTTCTCAAAGTTTGCAGGGACTGTCCGTTTCAGTCGCCAATGCAAGTTATTATATCACACAAAGGCCGGAGGATGCAAGGCGCACAGCGCGAAACATCCCCCGGTCCTTCATATTTTTTCTGGTTTTTTGGTTCTTATTATTCCTTGGTGTTATATTTCGTAAGAATATATCAGACAGACTCGGCCATATCCGCCTCGGCCGCCAGGGTTGCGGCGGCGGGGTGGCGGGTGAGCTTCTTCTTCATCCAGTCCTTGCCCTCGACAAAGCGGGCCACCAGCATGGCGGCCACCGTGTCGCCACCGAGTTGATCATGGTGGCGGGGGCGTCGATCAGGAAGCCGATGGTGACGATGATGGGGTAGGCGGAGGGCGGGAAGCCGTAGATGCTCATCAGCAGCGCCTCGCCAATGAGGCCGCCGCCCGGCACGCCGGACATCACCACGCCGCAGAGGATGGAGATGACAATGGCGCTTAAATAGGTGCCGATCCCCTCAAAGGGACGGCCGAAGATGCCGAACATGACGGTGATCTTGAGAATCGAGGAGAAGCAGGTGCCGTCCATATGCATGGTGGCGCCCAAGGGGAGCACGATCTCGCGGATGTCCTTGGGGATGCCGATCCGCTCGGCGGCGGCGAGGTTGACGGGCAGGTTGGCGATCGAACTCTGGGTGGCAAGGGAGGTGATCACCGGCTCCAGCGCGTTCTTGAAAAAGGCGCGGCAGCCCTCCTTGCCGCCGGCCACCCAGGTATAGAGGGTGAAGAAGACGACAAAATAGAAGAGGCAGGCGGGGAAGTAGAGCAGCAGGGTGATTCTGGCATAGGTGCCGATCAGCTGCGGCCCGAGGTCGCCCACCAGATAGGCGAAGTAGGCGCCGAGGCCGATGGGGGCATAGAGCATGAGCAGGTTGATCATCTTTAAGAAGATCTCGCTCATCAGGGTGAGGAACTTCACCACCGGCTCCGCCCGTTCCCCGAAGGAGGCGGTGACGGCGCCGAAGAAGATGGTGAAGAGGATCAGCGGCATCATGTGGGAGCGGGAGATCAGCTCGGGGAAGTCGCCCACCGTCAGCGCGCCGACCAGCTGCTCGCTGAACTTGAGCGGCTCGACGGTGGCAGTCTCATCGAGGTCGAAGCGGGTGTCGCCCACCGGGGGGATGGCCTTGCAGAGCCCGAGCATGATGGTGGAGGCGATCAGGCCGGTGACCACAAAGACGATCAGCATCCAGGTGAGGATCCTGGACAGCCGGCGCAGGTTGCTCATCGAGGCCACCGCCGAGCTGATGGAGAAAAACACCACCGGCACCACCAGGGTGAAGATCATGTTGAGAAAGAGATCGCCCAGCGGCTTGACCGCCACGGCCCCCTCTCCCCAGAAAGCACCGATCACGCTGCCCAGCAGGATCGAACCCAGCAGAATGAGTGGGAAGCGATAGGACTTAAAAATACTCTGTCTTGTCAATTGGCTCATAGTGTCCTCCTTGGATGAATGCATTTGAATACGGAAAGATTTGCGGCTGTTTTGCAACGATGCCTATTGTAGCAGAAAGCCGATGTTGACGCAATATGCATATTCATTAAAATAATTTCCGTTATTTTGTCGCAGATTTGGAGCTGTAAAGGGGTTTGCTTGCTTCTTTCATGAAAATTGAAGTTTACATAAGTATATATTTCTGTATTTCATTTTGAGTTCTTGAAAGAGAGTGCTTTGGAAAGGTCGATTTTCGGCTGTTTCAAACTCGGAGAAAAACGAAGCGTTGTTGACATATTTTCAATATACCTAAAATCATTTGAAACACGGGGAGGGGTTTGGATGGGTCGGAAGACGGCGGCGCTGCTGCTGGTGGTGCTGGCGCTGTTGACGGTGGCGGGGCTGAACCGCACGGCGGGCGAACTGGTGGTGGATGAGACGCCCGGGGCGGTGCTGGGGGTGCGGCGGGAGGAGGACGGGCTGGTGGTGACGCTGTTTGACCGGCGGTACGCGGTGCCGGAGCGGCTGGTGCGCCGGTTTGAGGCCGGGCAGGGACGGCTGGTTCGGGTGCTGCGTCTGCTGGCCCCGGTGGAGTGGCAGCGCGGGCTGGGGCTGATGGCGGCGGCGGAGGCGTGGTGGTGGGAGCGCGGCGCGGGGGCGTAATGCTTCTTATGCGGCGAAAGGCGCGAGGATGCCCGGCGAGCGGCGGCGGATGGGTCGGACAAACCGTCGCCGCCGTTTCTGCTTGTCGAAAAAGTACTGTTTGCTGTGAAGGAATGGAAGGCAGGCGGAAAAATGTGATTTTTCCACCTGCCTTCGGCAGCAGCATGACCCGTGTCCCTCCTGTCAAGGGTGCGGG
>JAFQKL010000319.1 GCA_017396965.1 Clostridia bacterium | reverse complement strand
GTGGAAGAAGCCGGCGGCCTGAAAAATGTCCGCAGGATTGCGATGAAATCCACATCATACCTGAAAAAAGGGACGGCTGCGGCCGTCCCTTTTTTGCTGTTCTGGTTGTGTCGGCCGCGTGAGGGTTATTTCAGCGTCTCCCCGTCGCCTGGTTCGGGAGTGTTCTCTGTTTTGGCGGCGTCCTCCCAGCCCTCGGGCAGCAGATTGCTGCGGTACGGCTGGCGGCCGGCGAGGACATCGTCGTAAAAGCCCTGCTTCCAGTCGATATAGGCGACGCTGTCCTGCAGCGCGGTGATCCGCTCCAGCAGCTGTTCGCGCTTGCGGGCGAGAATCTCCTTGCGCGCGGGGATCGTGCGCGGCCCCTCGAGGCAGAGGGCGAGATACTCCTTCATCTCGGCCATCCCCATGCCGCAGCTCTTGAGGCAGGTGAGGCTCTCGATCCAGGCGACATCATGCTCGCTGAAGACGCGGCGGTTGGCGGCGTCCCGCTTCACCCCGGGGACAAGACCCTCGTTGCAGTAGTATTTCAGCGTCTCATAGCTCAGCCCCGTCCGCTGACAGGCTTCCTTCATGCTGACCATTGGGTCCTCCTTTGCCTGCGCTGCCGCCATCGCACCCGGCGGCAGGCGTAAAAAAGTTGCCGGAAAACTTGCAAAAGCCCTTGACCGGGAGCAGCTACCGGCTGATATACTGACAGTGTATCACAAGGAGATGTCCGATGTCAACGGAAATTATGCATAAATACAGTAGTTATAAGGAAAGAAAGGAGCGTTTTCTGTGAGTAAGAAGGTTTTTGTTCTCTCCGGCAGCCCCCGGGCGGGCGGCAACTGTGACCTGTTGTGCGAGGCGTTTGCCAGGGGTGCCGCCGAGGCGGGGCATGAGGTGGTGCGGATGACGGTGGCCGACCGTGAGATCGGCTTCTGCCGCGCCTGCTACGGCTGCCGCGGTACCGGCAGCTGTGTGCTGAAAGACGACATGGACGAAATTCTCCCCGCCATGCTGGCTGCCGACGTGCTGGTGCTGGCAAGCCCTGTTTATTTCTACGCCATCTCCGCCCAGATGAAGGCGGTGATCGACCGCACCCTCCCCGTCTGGGCGGCGCTTTCCGACCGGGAGCTTTACTACCTCATGACCGCCGCCGCCGGCAGCGAAGGGGCTATGGCCGAGACGCTGGCCAGCTTTCGCGGCTTTGCCCGTTGTCTGAAGGGGTCGAAGGAGAAGGGCGTGCTCTGTGCCACCGGCGTCTACGAGCCGGGCACCGTCTCCGGCACCGATTTTGTGCGGCAGGCCTATGAGATGGGCAGAAGCGTTTGAGCGAAGGAGGCGAGCTTATGATATCCCGTGTCTTTCAGGATAAAACCCTCGGTCAGCTCGGCTTCGGCACCATGCGCCTGCCCACCCTGGCCGACGGATCAATTGATCAGCAGACCCTCAACCGCATGGTGGAGCGGGCGCTGGAGGGCGGGGTCAACTACTTTGACACCGCCTGGCCCTACCACGCCAACCAGTCGGAGCGGGCGATCGGCGAGGCGCTTGCAGCGTACCCGCGTGACCGCTTTTTCCTCGCCACCAAGTACCCCGGCCATGTCATCATGAGCCGCTACGACCCGGCGGAGGTCTTTGAGGCGCAGCTCAAAAAGTGCCGGGTGGAGTATTTCGACTTCTATCTGCTGCACAACGTCTATGAGCGCTCGATCGACACCTATGCCGACCCGCAGTGGGGAATCCTCGAATACTTCCGCCTGCAGAAGCGGCTGGGGCGCGTCCGTCACCTCGGCTTCTCCTGCCACGGCGGTCTGAACACCCTCGAACAGTTCCTCGACCTTGCGCCGGATATGGAGTTCTGCCAGATTCAGCTCAACTACCTCGACTGGACGCTGCAGGAGGCAAAGGAGAAGGTGGAGCTGCTGAACGCCCGCGGCATCCCCGTCTGGGTGATGGAGCCGGTGCGGGGCGGCGGTCTGGCCGCGCTGCCGGAGGAGGCGGAGCGACGGTTGAAGGCGCTGCGTCCCAACGAGTCAATCCCCGCCTGGGCGTTTCGCTTTCTGCAGGATCTGCCGGGGGTGGATATGATTTTAAGCGGAATGTCGAACATGGAGCAGCTGGAGGACAATCTGCGCACCTTTGAGGCGGAGAAGCCCCTCTCGGCCGAGGAGCGGGCGCTGCTGCTGGACATCGCCGAGAGCCTGAAGGATTTGATCCCCTGCACCGGCTGCCGCTACTGCTGCGACAGCTGCCCCTTAAGCCTTAACATCCCCTTCCTGCTTTCGGCCGCCAACGAGATGCGGGTGCTGCCCTCGCTCAACACCGGGATGCGGGTGGAAGCCCTCCCCGAAGAGAAGCGCCCCGCCGCCTGCATCGCCTGCGGCGCCTGCGCCGCCGCCTGTCCGCAGGGGATTGACATTCCGGCGGCGCTGGCCGAGCTGGCTGAGGGCCTTGCCGGGCTGCCCAGCTGGGCGGAAATCAGCCGTCAACGCGAGGAGGCGGAGCGGCGCGACCGGGAGAGGGGCTGAGAGGACAGGGCTGTGAACGACGGGTTTTGCGTGGCCAGACCGCGCCTTTGCAGCGCCCCGATGGCATCAAGGACAACCGACAGAAAAAACCGACGGACGGTTCCGTCTCACCATTATCAGCAGTGACCCATGAACTCAAACAGGAGGCAATATCATGTTAGACTTTCAATTCAACGTCCCCGCAAACCTCTATCTTGGCAAGGACGCCCTCACCCATCTGCCCGAAGAGGTCAAAAAGCGCACCAACAAGGTGATGCTGCTCTACGGCGGCGGCTCGATCAAGAGAAACGGGGCCTACGACGCCATCACCAAAACCCTCGCCGAGGCCGGAATCGAGTGGGTGGACTTCGGGGGCAACACCAAGGCGCTGTGGAGCGGGATTGTCAAGGGCGTGGAGCTGGCGAAGCGCGAGCAGGTGGGCTGCGTGATCGGCATCGGCGGCAGCACCTGTATGGATATGGCCAAGATCGTCGCCTTCGGCGCGGTGAATGAAGGGCTGCTCGACTATATGACCGGCAGGAAGCAGCGCGACGGCTCGGAGCCGCGTCTGCTGATCGGCGCCATCCCCACCTTCCCCTCCGGCGGCTCGGAGGCCGGCTTCGGCGCGGGGGTGGACGACGATGAGAGCGGCACCTCCCTCGATCTCTACGGTTATGTGCCGGATTTTGCCATCCTCTGTCCCGAGTTCTCCTATTCGCTGGACGCCGCCGCCACGGCGCTGGGGGCAATGGTCACCTTTGTGCAGGTGAGCATCAACCACATGGGTGGGGTGAGCGCCCTCTCCGAGCGGATCACCGAGGGGGTGCTGGATGTCATCCGCAACAGCGTGGAGGTGGCGATGCTCGACCCCACCAACTACGAGGCCCGTGCCAACCTGATGTACGCCTCGGCCTACGGCACCAACGGCATTCCCTCGCGGGGCAAGGACCTCTCCTGGGGCTACGAGATCTACAACTACTCCGGCATCATGCGCAAGCTGATGGGGCTGAGCTATCGGCAGAACTTTGTTCTGTTCTTCCCCAGCTGGCTGAAGGCGGCGGCGAAGTATCATGCCGAGGACATCAGGAAGTACATGGTGCGCGTCTGGGGCGTCGACGCCGACCTGCCCGCGCCGCTGGCCTGCGAGGTGGGGGTGATGCGGATGAAGCGCTACTTTGCGGGGCTGGGCATTCCCATGCGCTATCGGGACTACGGCGAGCTGCCCACCCGTGAGCAGTTGATCGCCGGGATTGAGGCTGAGGGTGTGGAGAATCCGCTGCCGATGGAAGAGCTGATTGCCATGTTTGAGGATTGTATGTGATTATTTTGCCCGGGGGGACGGCGAAAGCCCGGGACATCAGCAAGGGGAGCGGCACTGCGGTGTCGCTTCTTTTGTTGATGGTGGGTGGTGTGGGGAGGGGAGACTGTTCGGAGAGGAGG
>JAFQKL010000318.1 GCA_017396965.1 Clostridia bacterium | reverse complement strand
GAGTCCGCGCCCCATTCCGCCCACCCAGCCGCCCCCCGTCCCCCTGCCAAAGACACCTGTCTCTAATAGATCCAAAGAATCCCCCCATATCTTTGTGCAGATTGAACACTTGCCTTTTGCCCCCAAACCTGTTATACTACCATCACATCCATTTCACCGGAGGTGCCTGATGATGACTGTCATTCTGGCCACAATTCAGAAGCTGCATCACCATAGGTAGAAGCGCGTGTGCTTAGGCACAGGCGCTGTTCGTGCTTGTGCCTATGAGGATGCCGAGAGAGAAACGACAGCGGCCCTTGTAGACACAAGGGCCGCTTTTTTGTCGCCGGTGCCCCAAAACCAACTGCCCCAAGGGCAACTCCGAATAGAAAACCGTAAAACAAAACTGAGGAGGAACACCCCATGAAGAAGCTGATCCGCTCCATCGCTCTCATCCTCTCCCTGGCCCTGCTGGCCCTGCCCCTCACCGCCTGCTCCTCGTCCGACGAAGGCGAGGGCGGCGAGAACGAGCCCGCCAACCGCCTCGAAGCCATCCAGCAGCGCGGCTACCTCGAAGTGGCCACCGAGCCCTACTTCCCCCCCTGCGAGTTCATCGACCCCAGCAAGCAGGGCGATGACAAGTATGTCGGTGCCGACATTGAGCTGGCCAGGTACATCGCCGAGAAGCTCGGCGTCGAATGTCGCATCGTTCCCCTCGAGTTCCAGGCCGTCCTCGCCGGCGTCGGCGAAGGCAAGTACGACATGGCCATCTCCGCCCTCGGCTATATGCCCTCCCGTGAGGAGGCCATGAACCTCTCCAAGGGCTACTACTTCTCCGAAACCAGCCTCGGCCACGGCCTCATCATCCGTGAGGAGATGAGAGACGAGATCAAGGGCGTCGAGGACCTCGAAGGCAAGACCATCGTCTACCAGAGCGGCTCGCTGCAGGAGCTGTTCGTGGAGCAGCAGATCCCCGTGGAGGTCAAGGAGAAGAAGCGCGTCTCCGGCTCCACCGAGATTTACCTGAGCGTTCAGGAGGGCAAGGCCGACTGCGCCATCGCTTCTCTGGACACCGCCATGCTCTACATCGAGGCCAACGAAGGCTGCGGCCTCATCCCCGTCGAAGGCTTCACCTTCTTCCAGGATGAATCCACCCTCGGCACCCGCATCGGAATGCCCAAGGGCGAGGACGAGCTGACTGCCAAGGTCAATGAGATCATCGACGAAGTCCTCGAAACCGGCGTCTACGAGAACTGGTACAACGAGTACGCCGACTACGCCGCCAGCCTCGGCCTCTAAGCCGAACGCACGCAGCACGGCAGACAAGCAGACCCCACCCGGGCGGGGCGGCCACCCCCCGTCCCCGCCCGGCCCCCCAACCAGTATAATCCAGCATAAACCGGCAGATGGTCCCAAAACGGACAGCCGCCCTGGTTTATCAAACAGCCCTCCCCGGCATTCAAGCTGACGGGCAGCGGCGCAACACAAGGTCTTCGTCGGGGAAGGCCGTCAGGCATCCGATGGGATCGTCAATTTGCAAGGAAAGGCCGGAAGCGGTATGAATTTCGTAAGCGGGATCATGGAATCAAAGGTCGTGCAGCTGTGGGAGACCTACGGCTATGTCTATCTGGAGGGCCTCTGGGGCACGGTCTGGCTCTCCGCCGTCACCGTGCTGGCGGCCACCGTGGTGGGTGCGCTGCTGGCGATGATGAAGCTCTCGAAGGTCAAGGTGTTCGGCTGGTTTGTCGACCTCTTCATGGCCATCATCCGCGGCACGCCGATCCTGCTGCAGCTCTACTTCTTCTGGCTCTGGCTGCCCGACATCAGCCCGATCCAGCTGTCGGACACCGCCTGCATCATCGTCGCCCTCATCATCAATGCCTCCGCCTACGTCGCCGAGGTCATCCGCGCCGGCATCCAGGCGGTGGACATCGGCCAGACCGAGGCCGCCAAGAGCCTCGGCCTCACCCCCTACAACACCATGATGCGGGTCATCATGCCCCAGGCGATCAAAAACATCCTCCCCGCCCTCGGCAATCAGTATATCCAGATGTTCAAGCAGACCTCCCTTGCCTCGGTCTTCTTCGTCGATGAGCTGATGACCTCCTACCGCACCGTGCAGGCCGCCACCTTCCTGGCCCTGCCCTCGCTCATCATCGTCGGCCTGATTTACTTAGTGGTCACCACCGTGCTCACCTGGCTGCTCAACATCTTTGAGAGGAGACTGCAAAAGAGTGAAAGAAATTAAGGAAATGGTCCCGATGGGCCGCAACGCATCCGGCGCCCGTGAGCTGATCCGGGTGGAAAACTTAAATAAATCCTTCGGCAGCCTCCATGTGCTCAAGGACCTGAGCGAGAGCATCTACGAGGGCGAGGTGGTCACCATCATCGGCCCCTCTGGCAGCGGCAAAAGCACCTTCCTGCGCTGCCTCAACCTGCTCGAGACGCCGAACTCCGGCAAGGTGATCTTTGAAGGGGTCGACCTGGCCGACAAGCGGGTCAACGTCGTCAAGCACCGCCAGAAGATCGGCATGGTCTTCCAGCTGTTCAACGTCTTCCCGCACCTGACGGTGCTGGGCAACATCACCCTCGCGCCGACGCTGGAGAAGAAGGTCCCCAAGGCCGAGGCCAACCGCAAGGCCGAGGAGCTGCTGGCCCGCGTCGGCCTGCTGGACAAGAAGGACGAATACCCCTCCCGCCTCTCCGGCGGCCAGAAGCAGCGCCTGGCGATTGTGCGCGCGCTGGCGATGGAGCCGGATGTGATGCTGTTCGACGAGCCGACCTCCGCCCTCGACCCCGAGATGGTCGGCGAGGTGCTGGCCGTCATCCGCGGCCTCGCCGAAGCGGGGATGACGATCGTCATCGTCACCCACGAGATGGGCTTCGCCCGTGAGGTGAGCGACCGGGTGCTGTTCATGGACGGCGGACGCATCGTCGAGCAGGGCGCGCCGGACGAGATCTTCAAGAATGCGCAGGATCCGCGGACGAAGGAGTTTCTCAGCATGGTGCTGTGAGCAGGCGCGGTTGGAAGAGGGCCGAAGACCGAAGCGACCGCTGCAAAAGCCCGCAGAACAAAACGCGTACAGAAACGTATATATAGGAAGAAAAAATTCAAACAAGGTTCAGAACGCGATTGGAAACGAGAAAAGAGGACAGCCCCTGGCTGTCCTCTTTTTATCCCTGTCCTATCCTGTTCAGCAGGAAACGCCGCCCGCTTCTCAGGGCATTTCCTCACGGGAACTCGATTTCATAGAGCGGTTCCCCCTGCACAGGCGTCCCATTCTCATCAAACTCGTCCCGCGTAAAAACAGCCCGTTCCACCGTGAGGCGGAACGGATGCCCCTCCACCTCAAACCGCAGCGGGATGGGAAATCCCCAAGTCGTGCCCCCGCCGAAGCCCCTTCGCAGACAGATGGTTTCGCCGCCGCCCTTTTGCAGCCAGAGGTAACAGCTGTTGATCTCCAGCTCGTTTTCCGTACAGTAAAGGATCAGCGTCTCCGGCTCCACGCCCTCCTCCTCGCCGACAATCACCCAGCCGACCGGTTCATCCGACTGATGGTGCAGCAGCTTGCGGTAGCGGGTTGATTTCCAAAAACCAAGCGGCAGTTCACTCATCTCATAAAGGTAAATCTCCTGACGATCGCGGGGCGGTGTGGAGAGAAAGATGGTATAATCCCGAAACCAGGCCGGACTTTCCACAAACCCGCCGAAATAGTGCCGCTCAAAGCCCAGATCAATCCCCAGCTCCTCAAGCACCTCTTTCCTCGTGACCGTTGCGGAGATCAGCAGCAGATTGGAGACGGTGATGAGACAGAGGATCCCCACAGCCACAAATCCTGCAATCTTAAGGAAAGCTTTCAGAAGCAGCTTTAATTTCAGACGCAATTTACCCACACTCCTCTCCTTTAATGGCAGCTCCCCCATTCACCACTGAAACGCCCCTGCGCCTCTGCACCATGCGGAAAAGCACCCCGGGAGATCTGCCGGGGTGCTTGTC
>JAFQKL010000317.1 GCA_017396965.1 Clostridia bacterium | reverse complement strand
GTCACCCTACCCGACCGCAGCCGGCACCGTCTCACCCTCACCGCCGCCGATGCCCACGGCAACCTGGCCCGCAAGACCCTCGCCCTCGGGGACCCCGCCCCCGCCCTCTTTGCCGACACCGCCGGCCACTGGGCCGCCGGCGACATCGCCTACACCGTGGCCCGCGGCCTCTTCGCCGGTGAAGCGGAGGACGACGGCAACACCTACTTCCGCCCCGACCGCGGCATGACCCGCGGCGAGATGGCGGTGGTGCTCACCCGCCTGGTCGGCCTCGATGTGGAGCAATACGCCGATTACCCGCTCTCCTTCCTCGATCTCGACGCCATCCCCGCCTGGACGCTGCCCTATGTCAGAGCCGTCTGCGCCGCCGGCCTCATCTCGGGCCGGGCGGTGGAGGGGGGCGTGGTGTTTGCCGCCGGTGACCCCGTCACCCGCGCCGAGCTGATGACCATGCTGGAAAAGACGCTGCCCAAGGGCTACCCCGCCGCCCTGCCCGCCTTTCCCGACATGGAGACCGTCCCTGACTGGGCGGCCCCCTCGGTGGCGGTGCTCACCGGCCTTGGTCTGGTCGGCGGCTATGAGGACGGCAGCATCCGCGGCAACGGCACCGTCCGCCGCAGCGAGGCGGCGAAGATTCTCGCCGGGCTGTATTAAAAGGCCCGATGTCCCGATTTTGGAAACACCGGGCAGAACCGGCTGAAACCGGCTGTTTTGCCGCAACGGAAAGGAGGCATCCCCATGCCGGAGCTGCCGGAGGTGGAGACAATCCGCCGCGTCCTTGGCCCGCAGCTTGCGGGCAGAACCATTGAGCGGGTGACGGTGCTGCACCCCGGGGTGGTGGCCGCCCCCGAAGCCGCCGCCCTGGCCGACCGCCTGCGCGGTCAGCGGTTTTCGGACTTGGGCCGCCGCGGCAAATTCCTCCTCCCCACCCTCGAGAGCGGCGACCGCCTGCTGCTGCATCTGCGCATGACCGGCGCCCTGCTGCTCGCCCCTGCCGCCCTGCCGCCGGAGCCGCACACCCACCTTGTCTGGCAGCTGGACGACGGCCGTGAGCTGCGCTTCTCCGACCCCCGCCGCTTCGGCCGCCTCTGGCTGTGGCCGGCCGGGGAGCCTTGCCCCGCAGACGGCCTCACCCGCCTCGGCCCGGAGCCGGATGACCCCGCCCTCACCGCCGCCGCCTTCGCCGCCCGCCTCTCCGGCAGCCGCCGGGCGATCAAGGCCTGCCTGCTCGACCAGACCGTCGTCGCCGGCATCGGCAACATCTACTCCGACGAGATCCTCCACGCCGCCGCCCTCCACCCCGCCCGCCCGGCATCCTCGCTGACGGCGCCGGACTGGGAGCGGCTGGCCGCCTCCATCCCCGAGCGGATCCGCTGGTTCACCGAACAAAACGCCATCTCCCCCGAAGACTACCTCAAGGGCCGCGGCTGGGACTACCGCAACACCCCGCATTTCGCCGTCTACGGCCGCGCCGGACAGCCCTGCCCCCGCTGTGGTGCCCCCCTCGCCCGCGCCACCGTCGCCGGGCGCGGCAGCTGCTTTTGCCCCGGTTGTCAACAGGGAGAAGGTACGGAGTCAACGGGCAGGGCGCTCGGCGGTTAAAAAACAGATCGAAGCAAAAAAGCGGAGCAGGCATCACCTCGGTGATGCCTGCTCCAATTTTAAACCGTTAAACCGGGGAATCCATCTCAATCTGGGGGACCCTTCAAACGGGGGCAAATCCGCAAACAGGATCTGCCTGACCGGCCGTGTGCCGGTCGGTTGCCTTGAAAAGAGTCTGCAGCGGCCGGGGGGAATCCTTCGCGGTTCGCTCACGCGGACGCCCCTTAAGGAAGGTGCCGTGTGAGAAGGGCTACGAAATACGGCAGGAGGTGTAAGTAAAAGGATACACCGTGTCGCCGGACAGGGAGAAGGAGATGGAGACGGTTTCGCTGACTTCAAGGGGGGATCCGTGGGGGTGATTCACAAGGAGTTCCAGCAGGGCGGAGGAAAATGCCGGGGGCTGCAAAGCGTCCCTGGTGCCGGCGTGGTCGCGTACGGCCCTTTGGTTGGGGGAGGCCCGCTCATAGTCGGCGGTATAGTCGGCATCGGAAAAACAGAAGCTGTCAAATACGGCGGTGTAGACGCCGTCAGCGACGGTCAGCTCCTTCAGCCAGAGATATCCGTTTTTCATCGTGTCCCCCGGAACGGCCGTGTAGATGCCGTCTTGAAACGTCAGGTAGTTGGAATCGGCATCCTGATAGTCCAACGCACCGAAGAACCTTGTCACGATTTGCGAAAACTGGTCGGCGGGAATCGCCTGCGTGCCGTCAAGAACCATTCGCTGGTCGTTGTTGAGCAGCACAAAGAGCGTCAGATCGTCCCAGCCTGGGGAACTGTTCGGCTCAAATGCCGGCAGCATGGTCAGTTCGTGGGGGTGGAGGCGGCCATACTGAAAAAACTGCACGGCCAGGCTGTCTGAATCCGCGCCGGTGGTCTTGCGCAGCACCTCTCTCAGCTGCTCCACCGCCGGTTGGCCTGCTTCCTCCAAAAAGTCTGCTGCCGCGGAAGGCTTTTTGCTGTCCTGTTCCGTTACACCCGGCTTCGGATCCTGCGGGGGACTTCCCGGCTCCTCGGCGGCCGGGGAGCAGCCGAAGCACAGCAAACCCAGGAGAAGGAGCAGGGGGAGCAGTTGTTTCATCGTAAAAAAACCTCCAAATTTTATAGGGCGACGGGAGGGAACAAGACCGCTTACGCCGCCTCCGCCACAAAGCGGAAGGTCACGGATCCGGCGTACTCATCCCCGCCCGGCAGCAGGCCCGGCAGGTGGTCCCAGTAGGACAGGGTGGCCCCGGTGGAGAACAGCGCCTCCGGCGCCAGCTCCAGTCCGTCCGCCGTGCCGCCGCAGTGCAGCGCCGCCGAGCCTTCGACAAAGCGGAGGTTCACCGGCTGCTCTGCCCGCAGCACCGCCGTGTCCCAAACGCGGATCGCCCGGCCCTGATGCACCGGCGTGGCGGTGATCAGCCCCTTGATGCGGGAGGCGGTCATCGGGTCCACCGCATCGGGCAGGGTGACGAACAGGCGGCTGTCCACCACCACCCCCTCCTCGCTCTCGTTGAGGGAGGGGTCGGCGGCGTTGTGGAAGAAGATCTCCACCTCATAGCGCCCGCCTGCCCGCAGGGTCACCTGATTGAGCCAGTGCTCGTCCCCCACCTCGCGGATGCGGACGAAGTTGCGGGTATCGCCCAGTGTCTCGTGGTTGCGCACCACATTGAAGGCCGGTTCCTCCGCCGTCTCCCTGCGGGTGAGCAGCTCGCGCTCCGGCCCCCAGGTCTCGACGGTGCTGCCGAGCAGGCCCTGGTGGACGATGTCGAGAATCGAATACTCGGTCACCAGCGAGGTTTCGTCGAGGATCACCGGCAGCACCGCCGTGAGGTCGGTGGGCGGGAAGACAAAATGCTGCACCGCCGGGTCGGCCCCGGTCTCCAGCCGCATCGGCTCGCCGAGGCGGCTCCATTCGCCCGCCGTGTTCTTGCCCATCAGCAGAATCTGACGGCGGCTGCCCTGCCACTTCTCGTCGGAGACTTCCTTGTCGATGCCGTACCAGGGGATCACCACCGTCATCTCGCTGCAGCCGGGCAGCGCCTCGCGAAAGGTGGCGTGCCACACCGGCTTCTTTTGGATCCCCGCATCCTCATCGCTGTAGGTGAGGCTCTGATCCTGATAGGTGATGCGCCAGCTGTCCCTTACCGTCACCGGCACCCAGACGTGGGTGAGGGCATCTTCCTTGAAGTGGAGCATGGCCTTGAGCGTCTTGCCCGGTTCGGGGATGCCGGAGGCCACGGCGCGGCCGTCGTCGGTGAGAAAGACGATGTTGGGGTCGGAGCTTTCCCACATTCTGGGGGAGGGAAGCGGCCGATCGGTGAGCGAGGCGAGGTCTACCGACTGGCCCACCTCCAGCGTCAGCCGCTGTTCCAGACCGAGGAAGGCGAAACCCTCGTTGTAAAAGAGCCAGCCGGTTACGGCGAAGATCAGCAGCACGGCAAGCACTGCCGTGGGCCAGCGCACCAGCCCGGAGAGGAGGATGCGCAGTCCCTCCACCGCGCCCTTGAGGACGCACAGGCCGAGGAAGAGGTTGCTCACCAGCGGCCGCTGCATATGGAAGAGGGACATCACCAGAATGACCAGCGTCATCGGGTACTGGGTGATGTCGAAGATGCCCATGGAGATTTCGGTACACCAGATGAAGTCACAGGCAATAGCCACCAGCAGGGCGAACTCCAGCCAGGAGAAGAGACGTGAGGAGAAGTACGCCGCCCCCAGCACCTGCGCCAGCATCAGCGAGCCGGTCACCAGCATGACCAGACAGAGGAAGAGGTGCAGCAGCGCCACCCGCCGCAGATGCCAGAGGCTACCGAGGGTGGAGGAGGCGGGCTGCGGCGACGGGGTGGGCCTGGGCGGTG
>JAFQKL010000316.1 GCA_017396965.1 Clostridia bacterium | reverse complement strand
CTCCATCGAGCTTACCTTGGCCTCGTAGTTGTAGCCCTGGGCGTTGTAGGCGTGCTGCGCCATGTCCTTCTGGTAGCCGGATTCCATATCGTCGAGATCCTCTTTGGCGTCCTCCATCTCTTTGCGCATCAGATGCAGGTCGAGGCTCTGGGCGAGGGCGGTTTCGAGGTCGGCGGCGGGGGTGATCTCATCCAGCTGACGGTCGCGGACGCGGGGGAGGGGAGAGAGGGTCAGTTCCCCGTCCGGCGCAAGGCCCACCAGCGACTGCAGCTGCGCCTTGAGCAGGCGGATCTGAATCTCCAGCGACTGCAGCTGGCTGAGCGTCTGCGCACGGGTGTTTTGCAGCTCAAGCAGGGTGAGCTGCGAGATCTGCCCCAGCTCGTAGCGTTTTTCCATCTCGGTGAGGGTGCGGTCCAGGGTGGCAAGGCCGCGGTTGCCGTCCTCCAGGGTGCGCTCTAAAGAGAGGATGGTGATGTAAAGACTCTCCGCCCCTGCCAGAATCTGCTTTTGGCCGGTTTCGATCTGCCACACCGATTCGCGGTAGGTCTCGGCATACTCCTCCGGCTTGAGGGCGTCGAGCTGGGTTTCCAGCTGCGCCTGCTGCGACTGGAGGTAGGCGGAGCTGAAGGAGGTGTCCATCATATTGTAGGTGCTGAGCAGGGGGTTGGCGGCCCCGGCCATCGCTCCCATTGTCGAGCCCATTTTGGCGTAGTTGAAGAGCATATCGGTCATCGCGTTGTAGGCCGACACCAGGTCGTCAAACGCCTGCTCCCGGTCCATGGCGTTGAGGCGGGCCAGCTGCTGGTCGACCGACAGCATGGTGGCGTTGCCCTCCCGGACGCGGCGGTGCAGGTTCTGGAAGGTCAGCTCCCCCTGCTCGTCGGGGGCGACAGGCAGGGCGGCGCGGCGGGACAGCTCCTCCCTCGTCACCCGGGCAATCTGCCCGGTGAGGACGGCGGCAGTGCCGGGGAAATCGGTGGGCGGCAAACCGCCCGTCCCTGCCGCCCCGGCCGACAGCGGCACCGCCGCCAGCGAGGTGAGACAGAGCGTCAGCGAAAGCAGCTTTTTCATGGCGCGGGTCTCCTTTATGGTCAAATTTGGATTTTTTTGCAAAACGAACAGGAATATAGAGTGATAAGAATACAAAGTGTGGTGAGACTTCGTCCCTCTACAGCCGCTTTTCCAGCCAGTGCAGCAGCAGCAGCGAGATCAGCAGCTCGGAGAAGAAGAGGGCGCAGAGGCAGCAGACGAGGATGCGCAGCACCTCGGTCCACATCCCGAAGGCGGCGACGAGGCAGAAGACGATGACCAGCACCGCCTTGACCAGCAGCGAGAGCAGGAAGGTGAGGGAGGAGGCGCGGTCACGCAGCATGATATGGCGCTCATCCTCCATTGTGATGCGGATCTCCTGCAGGTGGCGGTCGAGGAGGGGGGCGCGGTCATCGCGGTTGAAATAGAGGAAGAGGAAGAGCAGCAGACCGCCGCCGCTGAAGCCGGCGCCGGTGAGTCCCCAGAGGAACTCGGCATGGGGCGGGTGGAGAAAGAGGGCGGCGGCTGCCGTCAGCAGGCCGAACAGCCAAAGCAGCAGACCGATCTTGAGCGCGGGCTTTTTCATGGCGCGTCCTCCTCATAGATGAAGATATCCTCAATGCGGACGTTGAAGTAGCGGGCCAGCTTGAAGGCTAAGAGGATGGAGGGGTTGTAGCGACCGTTTTCCAGCGAGCCGATGGTCTGACGCGACACCCGCAGGTCGGCCGCCAGCTGCTCCTGCTTGATGCCCCGTTCGCGGCGCAGCTGCTCAAGATGGTTCTTCAAAACGGCCCCCCTCCTTTGAACATCGCAGCGACAGTTTTGGAAAGCTTGCTTTCCATAGTATAGTCCCGCACGGTGGAGTGTGTCAAGGGTATACACGAAATGTTCATCGAAGCAAAGATTGGGCAAAAGATGAAAACTGGGGGGCCGCCGCGGACGGGGGAGGCGGCCCGGGGAGGAAATCCCGTGGTTCTCCCCGGCTGGTTTGATTTCCTGATGCAACAGGTCACAAGGAACTCCAATGATCTTGACAACCTGCGGCGGAGCTGGCCTGATCGCATTGACGCGGGAGCCTTCCTCGTGGCAGGATCGGGAAGGATGCTCCCGGCCTTTCGCGCTGGGTGTGGGCGCGCTGAGACAGGCGGGACGGTGTCCGCGTGGGCGGGGTGTGCGCGCCGGTGGCGCTGCTGTGCGACGGGCTGGACTGCGGCTGTGCTGCAAGCGGCCGGGGAGGGAACCCCGTGTTCCTCCCCGGCCGCCGCCTTTTGTAAAGTGGATTAACATTGTTTTGACAAGAGGCAGAAGACGCGCCGCCGCGCCTTCCGTCAGTCCGCCACCTCCAGCGAGCGGGTGGCCGGTTCTTCGTACTGTTCGCGGCGGACGAAGCCCTCCCCGGCCAGCTCATAGCGCAGGGCGAAGTAGATCTGCCGCGCCGCCTCGAGGGCGTCCTTGATGCTTTCGGCGTCGAGGCCGAGGGGGTGGGTGCAGGCGAGCTGGGCGGCGTAGTTGCCGGCGCGGTAGCGTTGGCTGCCGCTGTACCGCCGGTTGACCAGCTCCAGCAGCGGCAGCAGACAGTCCTGCCGCAGCTCGGCGAGGCAGTCCGCCGCCTCCAGCGCCTCTCCCTGCTCGGCGAGGGCCACGGCCTGCAGGATCAGCAGCCAGACGCGGTCCTCCGTCTCCTGCAGCAGCGCCGCCCCGTTCACCCGCCGCGGCGCCTCGTCCAGCACCGAGCGCCAGGCCCAGAGGGCGGTGTCCTCCGGGCAGCGGATATACTGCTCCGCCGTCCGGCAGCGCAGCTGCACCAGCTGCGGCGGTTCGGCATAGTGACAAAAGAGGCCGCCCCGCATCGGCACGGCGGAGAGAAGCTCTCCCGCCTGCGCCGCCAGCCGTGGCAGCGCCGCCTCCACATCGTGAAGGCTCTTTTTGGTACACAGCAGCAGCAGCGCCACGGCGCCCCCCTCGTCCGGCCGCCGCAGCAGCGCCACCGCGCCGCTCTCTCTGGCGCAGAGCCGCGCCATGCGGTCGAGATATTCCACCCGTTTCACCTCCACCCGGCTTTTTTCTTCTATTATACAGGATTTTTTCCGCCGCGGCACGGGAGGGGGTGGGTGGACACGGGGCCGTCCGGCCCGCCGGTTGCGGTGCGCCAAAAACAGCGCGGAAAGTGCGTTCGCCCGGGGTGAGGATGCGGGCGCCGAGGCCCGAACGGGCGGGCG
>JAFQKL010000315.1 GCA_017396965.1 Clostridia bacterium | reverse complement strand
GTAGAACAGATCGAAATCGTCCACCCAGGGGGTGGTGAGGCCGGAGAAGGTCTCGGTGTCGGGGTGGAAGATGACGTAGGCGGGACTGACCTCCTGCCAGTGGCAGGGCGCGCCCCCTTCATCGGTGGTCATGCGAAATTCGATGTGGCGGTTGACGATGCGGCTGACCAGCCAGATGCAGAGGGGATAAAAGCGGTACCCCGCCGCCTTCGCCGCCGCCCGCAGCGCCGTGACCTCCAGCTCCCCGGTCAGATTGACCTGGCAGGGGTTTGCCATGAAGTGGGCGAAATGCTCCGCCCTCGCCCAGTTCTCCGGCATCGGCAGCCTGACCTCGGCGGGCTTTTTCTCAAACAACTTGTCGTATTCCATCGAAATTTCACTCATAGTAATACAAGCCTCCTCAGATTCATGAATTTCAGGTGGGGTTCAGATGCTCTGAGGAGGCAGCTTGCTCGTGTCGGCCATGAAAACACGTCCTTTCACGGGAGACGGGGGCGGTTACAGCAGCAGGCGGCGCAGCTCCGCGCCGTCGAGGGGGGAGAGGTAGGCGGGCGGGATGTCGAACATCGTCTTGCAGCCCGTCTGCCCTTCCGCCGCCATGCGGTGGCAGGCGCGGGCGCAGGCGACGAGGGCCAAGGCGGTGAACTCGGGGTTGGAGTCAAGCTGCAGGCGGTACTCGATCACCGCCTTGTGCTCCTCCTCCCAGCCGGTTTTGCCGCTGCGGATGACAAAGCCGCCGTGGGGCATCCCGCCGTGCTCCGCCTTGAGCTGCTCGGCGGTGACAAAGGTGACGGTGGTGTCGTACTCATCAAAGTAGTTTTTCATGGTGACGATCTCCTCACGGATCCGCTCAAGATCGGCCCCCTCCTCGGCGACGACGTAGCAGTCGCGCAGGTGCTTCTGACGGGTGGTCAGCTCCGGTGTCTCCCCGCTGCGGACAGCTTCCAGGGCGCTGTCGATGGGAATGGTGTACTGCCGGGCGTCGAGGACGCCCTCGACACGGCGGATGGCGTCCGAGTGGCCCTGGCTGATGCCCTTGCCCCAGAAGGTGTAGTCCACGCCGTTTGACAGCACGGCCCCCGCCACCAGGCGATTGAGCGAAAAGAGGCCGGGGTCCCAGCCGGCGGAGATGACCGCCACCTTGCCGCCCTCCTTCGCCGCTTCGTCGACGGCGGCGAAGTGGGTGGGGATGTTCTTATGGGTGTCGAAGCTGTCCACCACATGGAAGAGGCGGGCCAGCTGCGGGGTGTGCACCGGCAGGTCGGTGGCGGAGCCGCCGCACAGCATCAGCACGTCGATCGCCTCGACATACTCTCCCACCCGCTCGGCCGGCAGCACCGGCACACCGGGGGTGAGGATCTGCACCGTCGCCGGGTCGCGGCGGGTGAAGACGGCGACAAGCTCCATGTCCGCACTCTGCTTGACGGCGCACTCGACGCCGCGGGCGACGTTGCCGTATCCGTAAATTCCGATTCTGGTTTTCATAAAAGACCTCCATTTCATCTCAGCCGATCTGCGAAACATCGCCGCAGACCGCAATCCATTCTCTTCTCCGCTGCACGCCGGTTCCGTCCCGACGGCGGATCAGCTTCTCGAAAGATCAATGGCAAGCGCCAGCAGCAGGACATCGCAGGCATCGTCCGGGTCCGTAATCTCCAGCTCGTAGATGTCCGTCATCTCCCACCGCCGCTTGGCCGCCACGGCCACCGCAGCGCCTGCCGTGTCAAACACCGTGTAGTCAAATCGAAACGGCTCCCCCTTCGTCCGCCAGCCGCGGTGTTCTACGACAAACGGCGGCTGAAACAGGTCAAACTCCCGGGCGATGCTGCCCGTCTTCTGTCCGTCGCGGCGGATCTCATAGCGCAGTCCGAAGGTGAAGGTTTCGCGCACCAGCTCGGCAACCTCCCCTCCGTCCGCATCCCGTAAGGTGAGCTTGTTCCCAAAGGGCGGCAGACACTCCGCGGTATAGAGGAGCGTCCCCGCCTCGTCGAGAACCTCATATTTCGCGCTGAACAGGGTCAGCTTCTGACGCAGTTCAAGCTTCATTTTTCTTCCTCCCCGGCATCACACACCCGGCATCACACGGCGACGGCCCCGGACAAGCCGCCTGAAAGGTTCAGAACCGCCCCTTGCCTGCGGCAAGGGGCGGTTCGTCTGCACTTGTCAGATCAAATTGCGGTTTACTCCGCCTCGTTGGCCGCCTCGGCGATGACCTTCTCGGCCACGTTCGGCGGGGCCTCCTCGTAGCGGGCAAACTCAAGGGTGAAGGAGCCGCGGCCCTGGGTCATGGAGCGCAGGTCGACGGCGTAGGCACCCATC
>JAFQKL010000314.1 GCA_017396965.1 Clostridia bacterium | reverse complement strand
TCGGTCAGGGTTGTGGCATCCGAGATGGCAAAGGGGACCTTGAGGGCGCGGGCCAGGGTCTGGGCCAGCAGCGTCTTGCCGACGCCGGTGGGCCCGAGGAGTACGACATTGCTCTTTTGCAGCTCCACCTCGCCCTCGCTGCCGAAGTAGATGCGCTTGTAGTGGTTGTAGACCGAGACCGCCAGCACCACCTTGGCCTCCTCCTGGCCGATGACATATTCATCGAGCAAGGCTTTCAGCTCTCTCGGGGTCGGCAGCATATCCATGGTAGTGGGCAGCGACTCGCCCTTCTCCGGCTTGCCGGGCTGCGGGGCCGCCTCGACCCCATCGTCAATGAGGTCATAACACATCTCCACGCACTCATCGCAGATATAGGCCGAGATGCCGGCGATGATGCGGCGCGCCTCGCCGGCCGGTTTCCCGCAGAAGGAGCAGGTGATCTCGTGGTTGGTATTGTTAGGCATACTCTCTCTCTTTTCTCGTAACTTGGAGTGGTCCGCCGTCCGGCGGAGCCGGATCAGCGCTTTTCGATGACCCGATCAATCAGGCCGTAGGCCGCGGCCTCTGCGGCCGACATGAAGTTGTCTCTCTCGGTATCCCGCTCAATGGTCTCCAGCGGCTGGCCGGTGACCTCGGAGAGGATGCGGTTGAGGGTGGCGCGGGTCTTTAAGATGTGGTCTGCGTGGATCTTGATGTCGCTGGCCTGACCACGAGTGCCACCCATCGGCTGATGAATCATAATCTCGGCGTTGGGCAGCGCCAGACGCTTGCCCTTGGCTCCCGCCGCCAGCAGGAAGGCGCCCATGCTGGCCGCCATGCCGATGCAGATGGTGGAGACATCGCACTTGATATAATTCATGGTGTCGAAGATGGCCAGTCCCGCCGAGACGGAACCGCCGGGGCTGTTGATATAAAAGGAGATGTCCTTGTCGGGGTCCTGCGCCTCCAGGTAGAGCAGCTGGGCCGTGACAAGGCTGGCGGTGACATCGTTGACCTCATCGGACAAAAAGACGATGCGGTCGTTGAGAAGTCTTGAATAAATGTCATACGAGCGCTCCCCGCGTGAGGTTTGCTCGACGACGACCGGAACCAGACTCATGCTTTTTCCTCCTTCGCATTGTGCCGCTTTCGGCGGGTATTTCGGATGATTGCCCGGCAAAGTCTGCCGGAATTCCACCCCGAGTATACGCCGCCGCTTTGAAAAGTATACTCCAAGACCGCGCGGAGGAAAAACTCCTTCGCGCGGTCTGCAGCGGATGAGGCGCTGCACTCAGACCAGAGGAAGCGGGATGACCCCCTTCCCTCTTTTTGTCGTAAACAGTCGCCGTTTTGTTCCATTTCGAAGCGAAAAACGGGGAAATTATTCCTCGTCCTTCTTTTCCTCCTCGCCGGCGGCGGGGATGTCAAGAACGGTGGTGTTGTTCTTGATGATGTCGGCCAGCTCTTCCTTGCTGGGCGGGGTATCCAGCGCAGTGGCGGTGCTCTTGATCAGCTCAACGGCCTTGGTGACGGCAATCTCACGGCCCAGAGCAGCTCTGTCGATCATGTCGGCCAGCTTGTCCACCTCGATGCCGACCTGATCGGCGATCTTCTGCAGCTCGGCGTTGAACTCGTCCTCCGTGATATCAATGTCCTCGGCCTTGACAATGGCCTCCAGGGCCAGGGAGGTCTTGACGGCATTGATCGCCGAACCCTCAAAGTTCTTGCGGAAATCAGCCTTTTCGAGCTTGATCATGGCAAGGTAGGTATCCAGGTTGATGCCCTGCTGCTCCAGACGGAACCCAAAGTCCTCCACCAGACTGTCAATCTTGGCATCAATTAACACCTGCGGAACCTCTACCTCCATGCCCTCAACGATCTGGGAAAGGAGACCATCCTCAAAGGTGCGCTCGGCCTGGTTGATCTTGAACTCCTCCACAGCCTTCTTCATGCCCTCGCGCAGATCGGCGACGGTGTTGTAAGCATCGGAGACGTCCTTGGCGAACTCATCGTCCAGCTCGGGGCGCTCATTCTTCTTGATGGCGTGCAGGGTGATGGTGAAGACAACGGGCTGACCGGCCAGATCCTCCACGGGGTACTCCTCGGGGAAGCTGACGTTGATGTCGAAGGTCTCACCGGGGGTATGGCCGATGATGGCATCCTCAAAGCCGGCGATGAACTGGCCGGAGCCGATTTCAAGCTGATGGCCGGCAGCGGTACCGCCTTCAAAGGGGACGCCGTCCTTCTTGCCGACGTAGTCGATGAGGGCGATATCACCCTGCTCCACGGGGCGGGGCTCGATCTCAACCAGGCGGGCATTTCTCTCGCGCAGGGCCTCGATCTCCTCCTCAACCTCCTCCTCGGTCACTTCGACAGAGGGCTTGTAGGCGGAGAGGCCGCGGTATTCACCGAGCTTGACATCCGGCTTTCTGGTAACGGTGGCAGTGAAGGTGTAACCTTCCTCATTGATATCGAGCACGGTGACCTCGGGGTACTCAACAGGCTCAATGCCGGCCTCAGTGATGGCTGCCTCATAAGCGGCGGGATAGGTCTCGCTGATGGCATCGTCAAAGAGGACGCCGATACCATAGGTCTTCAGCACCAGATTCTTGGGAGCCTTGCCCTTGCGAAAACCGGGGACGCTCATCTTGGGAGCATTCTTGCGGTACGCGGCATCCAGACCCTTCTGGAATTCCTCGCCTTCGACGCGGATCTCAAGATGAACCTGGGAATTGGGGAGCTCCTTTTGGTTTAAAACCTTCATAATATGTGTACCTCCGTTTTTTATCTTGGTTTATGGTCACTGGACGGCGTTTGCCGGAGGCTCCGACAAAAACCACGGCCAGCAAAAGACATTATATCATAAATCTCTCAAAAGGAAACTGTTTTTGTTCATTTTCTGCGGACAGAATGACAAAAAATCCGCCGAGACGAGGAAATAGCTCACCCCGTCCACCTCGCCGGTGACGGCCGCGGCCTTTCCGGGGCCGTGGATGTGGCCGAAATAGCAGCGTTTGATGTCGTACTCGTGCAGCAGGGAGAGGATCGGCTCGTTGCGCTGCCCCACCGTCAGCGGCGGATAGTGAAGCACCACCACCAGTTCTGCGGCCTCATACCCGGGGCAGGTTTTGCGCAGCTTCCGCCCCGCCTTGAGCGACAGCTCCAGCCGTGCCGCCTCCCGGCGGATGAGTTTTTCGTTTTGGGTGACGGGTTCTCCGGCATCCCACAGATAGCCCTTGCTGCCGCAGACAATCATGCCTTCGACGGCAACGGCATCATTGTGGAGAAACGAGATGGTGGTCAGGGCGTTGTCATCGAGAAATTTCTGCATTTTGGAAAGGGTGGTCCACCAGTAATCGTGATTGCCTTTGGAGAGGATCTTTTTCCCGGGCAGCTGCTCGAGGAAGAGAAAGTCCGCCAGTGCTTCGTTTAAGTCGATCCCCCAGGAGATGTCCCCGGGCAGAAAGACCGTGTCTTCCGGGGCCACCTGGGCAAGCCAGGCCTCTTTGAACTTGCGGACGTGATCCTCCCACTCACTTCCGAAGACCCGCATGGGCTTGTCGACCGACTCCCCCAGATGCGGATCGGCAATGATGTGGACGATGGCAGACACCTCCTTTTCCGAACGCCTCTTTATAAAACAGAGGCTGTCAATCGGTAAAACCACCCTGCCCTGCCGCGGATATTTGGCGGCAGACGGGGCAGACTGAGCGTGGCACGGGAAATCAATCCGTGAAACGACAAACGCGAAAGGAGCAATTCTCATGAGCGACTACACCAATCGCGGCGTCAACTGCACCGTGGATTCCTGCCGTTATCACTGCGGCAAGGACTGCTGCAACGCACCGGTCATCGCGGTGCGCGGCTGCGGCAACAGCGCGACCAACGGCCAGGTCTCTGACAAGTCTGAGACCAGCTGCGCCACCTACGAGTCCTGCCGCTGACGGCAGCGGATCGGGCAACCGGGGGAGCTGACGCTCTCCCGGTTTTTCTTTTTCATGCAGCTCGCTGCGTACGCCGTTTGTCCGGCTGCAAACGCGGGGAATCCTCAGAACATCTCCCGCACCAGCGCCGGCATCTCCTGCTTCGCATGGACCGAATCAAAGCGCACCGGCAGGCGGCGCAGCTCGTCGAGCTTTTCGGGGACAGTCTGACCCAGCGTGTCCGCCAGGGCTGCGAGGTTCTGAAACTCGTCTTCCGACACATCCTTGCCGATGCCGCGCAGGACGGTGGAGGAGAACTTATAGGGCGAGGCGGTGGAGGCGATGAGAGTGGGCGTATCGTCCTCCTTCTGCCAGACGGCGGACATGGCGACAGCGGTATGGGGGTCGGCGGCGTAGCCGTAATCCTGCCAGAGACGGCCAATCACCCGCTCACACTCCGCTTCGTCGGCCCAGGCGGCCGTCAGGAAGGACTGCGCACGGGTCAGCGCCTGATCCAGCAGACGGTAACTGCCCTCGCGCTTCAGCGCCTGCATCATGTCCGCGACGGCCTTGTCGTCCCGGTCCACAAGGTAGAACAGCAGGCGCTCGAGGTTGCTGGACACCAGAATATCCATCGAGGGCGAGCTGGTCTTGTGGAAGGGACGGTGGGTGTCGTAAAGGCCGGTTTCAAAGAAATCGGTGAGGATGTTGTTGCGGTTGGAGGCGCAGATCAGCCGCCGGATCGGCACCCCCATCTCTTTGGCAAACCAGGCGGCGAGGATATTGCCGAAGTTGCCGGTGGGGACCGCCACATCAAAAGGCTGCTCCGCTGTCAGGCGGCCGCTCTTGACCATTTCCAGCCAGCCGTAGATATAGTAGACGATCTGAGGCGCGAGGCGACCGATGTTGATAGAGTTGGCGGAGGAGAGGAACACGCCCTTTTCCGCCGCGTCCGCAGCCGCCTCCCGGTCGGCAAAGATGTTCTTGACACCGGTCTGGGTGTCGTCAAAATTGCCGTCCACCGGGAAGACCTTCACGTTGGACGCCCGATGGGTCACCATCTGCAGACGCTGCATCTCACTGACCCCGTAAGCGGGGTAGAAGACGGCCACCCCGGTGCCGGGGACGTCGGTAAAGCCCTCCAGTGCCGCCTTGCCGGTGTCACCCGAGGTGGCGGTGAGGATGAGTGCGCGGCGGCTGTCGCCGGTCGTCTCCAGCGAGAGGGTGAGCAGATGGGGCAGCAGCTGCAGAGCCATGTCCTTGAAGGCCAGGGTCGGGCCGTGCCACAGTTCGAGCATGGTGTTCTTGTCGCCGAGCGACACCAGGCGTACCGGCTGCTCCGCGCCGAACTTCTCCGGTGCATAGGCCGCCTCACAGGCGGCTTTCAGCTTCTCTTCGCCAATCTCGGGGAAATAGAGGGTGAGGATTTTGGCCGCAAGCTCCACATAGGAAAGCTCACCCAGCGCCAGCAGCGCCTCGCGGCCGGGGCACGGGATCTCCCTGGGGACAAAGAGTCCACCGTCTGCCGCGATGCCCTGCACGACGGCCTCACATCCGTTGACCTCATTCGTCTTGTCTCTTGTACTGATATAAACCATTTATTTTGCCGCCTTTCCTGAGGCATGGGAGCTGCCATCCCGCCGGGAAACTCTGCTCGGCAGACAACTCCATGAAGATCTCGTGATCCAAGCTTTGTGATCAAGCCGAGGGCCTTACGCCTTCGGCAGCATTTTCTTTAAAAATTCCCTGGCATTGCCCCACATGATATCGCCGACAAGGGCCTCGCTGTAGTTGCGCTTCAGCAGCTCCTCGGCGAGATTCCAGCTCATGGCGCAGTTGTGCAGACCCTGGATGAGGTCATCGCCCAGCCCGTCCAGATCGCCGCCGATACAGATGCACTTCTCGCCGCCAAGCGCGCAGAGGTGGTCGACGTGGTCCGCCACATGGGCCACCGTCACCTTCTCAGCAGTGCTGATAAAACCGGGGGCGAAGCAGATGCCGGCGAGGCCGCCGCGGCGGACGATCTCCTTGAACATCTCGTCTTTTAAGTTTCTGCCGTGGTCGCGGACGGCGTAGGCATTGGAGTGGGATGCGATAAACGGCTTTTCCGCCGCTTCCGCCACATCCCAGAAGCTCTTGAAGGAGAGGTGGGAGACATCGAAGATCATCCCCCGCTCTTCCACCAGCTTGACCATCGCCTTGCCCCGCTCGGTGAGCCCGGTGTCCAGCTCGGGGGTGTTGTTGATGGCGTTGCCGCAGCCGTACTGGCTGTCCTTGAAGTGGGTGAGGGAGATCATGCGCACCCCCATCTCCCAGGCGGCGTCCAACTCGGCCCGGTCCTCGTCAAACACGCAGGCGTTTTCGATGGAGAGCAGGACCCCCATGCCGCCGTCCCGGTCGAGCGTCTCAAGGTCGGCCACGGTGCGCACCGGGCGGACGGGGTGGTTGGCCAGCAGATGGGCCACCGCCTCGCGGTAGGCGATCTGCTGCGCCTTGCGCTCCTCGTCGGTCTGGGTGGCGTCGTAATACATGGCGAAGGTGCCGAGGTAGCTCTCGTAGGTCTGCATCTTGTCGAGCGTCACATTCCAGGGGCCGCCGACAAAGCCGGTGGTGTCCTTGGAATAGAGCATCAGGGTGTCGCAGTGGGTGTCGATGATTCGCTTTTTCAGCATGATCGGTCCCTCCTGTGTTTGTTATTGTAAGATGAAATCGAAATCAAGGCCGGGCCAGCACCTCGCGCAGTGTGTCGAGGAAGCTCTCCTCCCCCAAGGTGTTGAGCTTGAAAAACACACCCTGACTGCCACCGGCCGTAATGGCAGAGAGCTGAATTCTGCCGTCCTCCCTGCCAAACAGCGTCACATTCATGCTGACGCGATTCCCGCCACTGTAGCTGAACCGTTCAAAGACACGGACGCTGCATCGGGATGCTCCACACGAAAAATCGCTTGCGTCCTCCAGCTCGGCCGTGAAGCTGCCGTTCATCACGCCAGTCTCAATTTTCCGAAGCAGGGCATCAAAATCCCCGTCGAGAAGCATCTCGAGCTTTGCCATACCGTCCGCTCCTTTCCCGTCACCAGGTGGGTTTCCCCGTCCGATAGTCGTAACCGAACAAATTCTTGAGATACTCGATGGACAGCACACGCAGGCCGCTGTCCCCCTTGGTGAGATAGACTTCTGCGACATCAAAGCGGTGCGGCGCGTTGCCGTTTTCGTAGAGATAGTGCAGTGCGGCGCGAATCAGCCGCTGGCGCTTGCCGTAGTTGACCGCATTCGCCGGGCGCCCGAAGCGGGGGGACATCCCTCTTCGCGCCTTTACCTCGACAAAAGCCAGCACTCCTTCGGGGTCTCTGGCCACAAGGTCGATTTCCCCCTCCCGACAGCGGTAGTTGTACTGCAGCACCGTGTAACCCTGTGCCGTAAGATACTCCCCGACCGCCTGTTCCCCCAGCCGGCCGACCTGCATCTGGTAGGTTGGCTGATGCTCTGCCGTCATCCGTTCCCGCCAGCGTTGCAAAAAGGTCTGGCGGTGGATGGGGGAAGCGCCGAACGTCTCCAGCGCCTGATAATGCTGCTTGGTGGGATAGCCCTTGTGCTTTTCAAAGCCGTACTCGGGAAACTCCTCCGCCAGCCGCACCATCAGACGGTCTCTCGACACCTTGGCCAGCACCGAAGCCGCCGCCACCGAGGCGGAACGGGCATCGGCTTTGGGGAGGATGTCGGAACGGATGAACGGCTCAAAGCGCGGACGGCGGTTGCCGTCAATGAGGATGTGGTTGGGACAACAGCTTAAGGCGCTCACCGCCTGCTTCATCCCCTCCATCGTCGCTTCGAGGATATTGATCTCGTCAATGGTCTTCTCATCAATCATCACCACCGACCAGGCGAGGGCGGTTTTGGTGATCTCGCCGTACAGCCGCTCTCTGGTGGCTTCGGTGAGTTTCTTGGAATCGTCCAACCCTTCAAAGCGGGCGTCTTCCGGCAGGATTACCGCCGCCACCGACACCGGGCCGGCCAGAGGGCCGCGTCCCGCCTCGTCGACCCCGCAGAGCAGCGGGCCGTAATTGTGACGAAGGCCCTTGTCGAAATCATAGATGCTGGGCGGCTTCACGGAACCCTGCTGTGTCACGGAGTCACCTCCCGGGGCGGCAGCTCCAGTGTCACCTGCCCCAGCTTGCCGCCGCGGAACTCGTCGAGCAGGATGCGGGCGGCGCGCTCGGTGTCGATCTCGCCGCCGGAGATGAGGAAGCCACGGTTTCTGCCGAGCTTGGTGAGCAGCTCGTAGCCGGGCTGCTCGGGATCGGGTTCCAGCTTGTAGCGGGCGGTCAGCGCAGAGGGATTGAGCCGGCTAAGGCGCTCCAGCAGGAGGCAGGCGATCTCCTCCACGTCCATGACGTCGTCCTTGATGGCGCCGGTGAAGGCCAGATGGAGTGAGACCTCACTGTCTTCAAACTTGGGCCAAAGGATACCGGGCGTGTCCAGCAGGTCGATATTGCCCTCCATGCGGATCCACTGCTTACCCCTTGTGACGCCGGGGCGGTCGGCCACCTTGACTTTGGATGCCTTGGCCAGCCGGTTGATGAGGGAGGATTTGCCGACGTTGGGAATGCCCAGTACCATGGCGCGCAGCGGCTTGTTCATCCCCCGCGCCTGATCGCGCTCGATCTTCTCTTTCAGCAGACGGCGCAGCGCCGGGGCCAGCGAGGGAACTCCCTTGCCTGTGACGGCATTGAGCTCCACCACCTCGGCCCCCTGCGCCTTGAAATGAGCCATCCAGAGACGGTTGGCAGCAGGGTCGGCAAGGTCTGACTTGTTGAGGACGACCAGCCGCTTCTTGCCTTTGGTCAGCTCCTCGATCAAGGGGTTCTGCGAGCTTTTGGGGGTGCGGGCATCCAGCAGCTCAACGACGGCGTCCACCAGCTTGAGATCGCTCTCGATCATCCGCCGGGTTTTGGTCATATGACCGGGGAACCACTGGATATACGGGGCTTCTCTGTCCACAAAACCTCCTCCTTTCGACGCACAAGACCCCGCCGGGGTACCGGCGGGGTGCGGCGGCAGACCATTCTGCCTACCAGGTTGAATACTCGATCTTGCCGAAGGTCGGCAGCGGCGTAAGGCGAAAAACCACCTTGCCGATGACGTGACGTTCATCCACCATACCGACAATCGACGAGCGGCTGTCGGAAGACGCGTTGCGGTTGTCCCCCAGCACGAAAAAGCAGCCGGGCGGCACCTTCACGGGGAAGTCCACGTCCGAAAGCGTCCGGGTCGGCTCGTTGATATAGGGCTCCGAAAGCGGCACCCCGTCGACATAGACAATGCCGGCTTCCTTGTCAATATCCACCACCTGCCCCTCCGAGGCGATAATCCGCTTGACCAGCGGCTGGCTGAGCTTGGTGAAGACAACGATATCTCCGTTCTCCGGCTGACAGAAGGCGGAGTTGAGCAGGATCTGATCCTTGTCCTTCAAGGTCGGGTACATCGAGGAGCCGTCCACGCCGACATAGCGAAAACAGAAGCTGAACAGCAAAATGACGATCAGCACCGAGTAGACGGCACTGTCCACCCAGTCAATCAGCGAGAGGGCAAAGGAGCCGGGGAGCTTCTGCTCCGGCTCAGTCTGCTGTTCCTGCTCTGCGGCATCGGGCAGCATCCCGTCATGCTCCGGCATTCCCTTCCCCTCCCTTTTGGCTTAGCATACCAGAAAAGGGGGCAAGACGCCCCCTTGATCTCGGTGTTAGATCTTCTCCTTGACCTTGGCTCTCTTGCCGACGCGGCCGCGCAGATAGTACAGCTTGGCACGGCGGACCTTACCGCGGCGGGTGACCTCGATCTTCTCGATGTTGGGCGAGTGCAGCGGGAAGCAGCGCTCCACGCCGACACCGTAGGACAGACGGCGCACGGTAAAGGTCTCAGACAGACCGCCGCCGTTTCTGGAGATGACAGTGCCCTCAAACATCTGAGCGCGGACACGGTTGCCCTCCTTGACCTTGACGTAGACACGCACGGTGTCGCCAATGTTGAAAACCGGAATGTCGGTCTTCATCTGACCCTCGGTCAGCATCTTGATGTAATCCATGTTGGGATTCCTCCTCGTTTTACAGACGTTCATAACTCCGCAAAAACGCGGGCAGCGGACCGCCTTTCATAATGCTCAAATAGTTTACCACAACCGCGGCGGTTTTACAAGTCTTTTTTGAAAAAACAGCGGAATTTCGGTATCAGCCGGGAAAAAACCGCCATACTTTCCGGTGGACAGGAAAAAACATCCCCCGGTCAAAAGGAGGCGTTCTCCGTGGGCATCATTCTCATCCGCACCGTCATTCTCTATCTCTGTATTATAGCAGCCCTGCGGCTGATGGGCAAGCGGCAGATGGGCGAGCTGCAGCCAAGCGAGCTGGTGGTGACCCTCATCATCGCCGAGGTGGCGGCCATACCCATGCAGTCCAACGACATTCCCCTGATTTACGGCGTGATCTCGATCGCGGCACTGGTCTCGATGGAGGTGCTGCTCTCCTCCCTCTCCCTCAAACTGCCGTGGCTGGGCACCCTGCTTTCCGGGCGGCCGAGTGTGGTGGTGGAGGATGGGCGGATTGACCAGCGGGAGATGGCGCGGCAGCGGTTTACCGTCTCCGACCTCTGCGAAGAGCTGCGGCTGCAGAAGGTCAACAGGCTGGCCGACGTCTCCTACGCCGTGCTGGAGACCAACGGGCAGTTGAGCGTCTTTTTGAAGCCGCAGGCCACCCCGGCCACGCGCAGGGATGTGGGGGCGAAGGCGGAGGACCTCGGCGTGGTGCGTCTGCTGGTCAGCGACGGCTGTGTCAGCGCACGGGTCTGCCGCCAGCTGGGACTGACGGAGGCGGATGTCAGGCAGATGGTGGAGGCAAAGGGTATGACGGTGCAGGACACCTTTTACTGTACGGTAGATGGAAACGGGAACATTCTCGAGATCATCGGAAAGGAGCATCCCCGATGAGGCGCTGGCTGATCGCCCTGTTGGCACTGCTGCTGACGGCGCTGCTCTGCATCGCCAACGAACGCATCTGCACCCGGCTGACCGACCGCCTGACCGAGACGGTGCAGCAGGCGCGGCAAATGGCCGAGCAGGGGGATCCCGCAGCGGCGTTGTCTGAGATCGGGCAGCTTCGCCGCCAGCTGGACGACGCGCTTTTCTACCTCAGCGTCTCCACCAGTCACACGGAGGTCGACGCCCTCTTCTCCTCGGCGATCCGCTGCCGGAGTTGTCTTGATCAGGGAGATCGGATACAGTTTCTCATCGAGTGCGATCAACTGCTCGAACTGCTGGAGGGACTGGCCGAGTCGGAGCGGATGAACTGGGAGAACATCCTCTGACCGCCGTCATAATCCTTCCCACCCCCACATAAGCATGAACAAAACTCACGGGGGTGCCGCAATGGACAAATTTTCTATCTATCACGATATCGCCCGCCGGACCGACGGGGATATCTACATCGGCGTCGTCGGCCCGGTGCGCACCGGGAAGTCCACCTTTATCAAAAAATTCATGGAGACGCTGGTGCTGCCCAACATCGTCAACGAAAACAAGCGGGAGCGGGCGGTGGATGAGCTGCCGCAGAGCGCGGGCGGGCGCACCATCATGACCACCGAGCCGAAATTCGTGCCCAACGAGGCGGTGGAGATCTCGCTGTCGGAGAATTCGCGGCTCAACGTCCGCCTCATCGACTGTGTCGGCTATCTGGTGGAGGGTGCGCTCGGCAGCACCGAGAACGACCATCCCCGCATGGTGCGCACACCCTGGAGCGACGCGGAAATCCCCTTCGATCAGGCCGCCGAAATCGGCACCCGCAAGGTGATCCGCGACCACTCCACCATTGGTCTTGTGATCACCACCGACGGCAGCATCGGCGAGCTGCCCCGCTCGGCCTACGAGCCGGGGGAGCTGCGGGTGGTCAGCGAGCTGCGGGAGCTGGGCAAGCCGTTTGTGCTGGTGCTCAATTCCCGTGCGCCGGAGAGCCCCCATGTGCTGGCGCTGGCGGAGGAGCTTTCGGCCAGGTATGAGGTGCCGGTGGTGCCGGTCAACTGCATGGAGCTGACCGAGGGGGATATCAAGGGCATTATGGAGAAGGTGCTGTTTGAATTCCCTATCAAGGAGGTCAACGTCATGCTGCCGGGCTGGATCTTCACCCTGCCGCCGGAGCATTGGCTCAAGACCTCCCTTTACGAGAGCATGACCGAAAGCCTCGGCGGGGTGGAGCGCATCCGCGACGTATCGGGCGCCGTGGAGCGCATCGCCCAAAACCCCAACCTCAAGCGGGCAACGCTGCTGGAGATGAGTCTCGGCGAAGGGACGGCCAGTGTCGACGCACTGGTGGAGGAGGGGCTGTTCTACCGCGTCCTGGGCGAGGAGACCGGCTTTGAGATTGAGGGCGAGGAGCAGATGGTCTCGTTGCTGCGCGACCTCTCGGTGATCAAGAAGCGCTACGACAAGGTGGCGACGGCCCTGGAAGAGGTGACGGCCAAGGGTTACGGCATTGTCACCCCCGGCATTGAGGAGCTGCATCTGGAGGAGCCGGAGATCGTCAAGCAGGGCAGCCGCTACGGAGTGCGGCTCAAGGCATCTGCGCCCTCCATCCATATGATCCGCGCCGACATCGAGACCGAGGTCTCCCCCATCGTCGGCAGCGAGAAGCAGTCAGAGGAGCTGGTGAAATATCTGCTCGACGACTTTGAGGAGAACCCCCAGAAGATCTGGGAGTCCAACATCTTCGGCAAATCGCTGCACGAGCTGGTCAACGAAGGTCTGGTCGCCAAGCTCAACCGCACGCCGGAGGAGGCGCGGCAGAAGCTGCAGGAGACGCTTCAGCGCATCATCAACGAGGGCAGCGGCGGGCTGATCTGCATCATCCTGTGAGGAGGTGACCGGGATGCGCATCGCAAAGCGCCCGCCCCGGCGGCCGAGGGTTTCGTTCGGCAGTGCGGCGCGCCGTCACGGCTCCCGTGTGGCGCGGCAGAGCGCGGATCAGGCCGACCGGCGACTGTTTTTGCAGCTGTCCAGCTCCGCTGTGATCGTGGCTATGGCGGTGATGGTGTCCGGCATCGGCGGCAGTGTGCGCGACGGGATGGTGGAGACGCTGGAGCGCACCACGGGGCTGGAGGAGGTCAACGCGGCTCTGACCGAACTGATGGAGGATGTGCCGGTACTGGGCCGAATCTTTTCGGAAGAGGGCGCGGTGCAGGTGTTCGGCGAAGAGAATCTGCCGGAGGAAGGCGCTGCTGCGGAGGAGTCCGAAGGGACCTATTCGCTGGAGCCGCTGCCGGCTGAGTCGAACGGCAGCGGCCCGCACGGTGAAGCAGAGGAGGGGGCGTCACAGACCACTTCGGCTGCGGACGAATCTGCCGGCGGGCCTCTCCCCTCACCTGAGCAGGTTGTGGACACCACAGACGGCGGCGGTTCCGACGCCGCCGTCGCCTCTTCGGCCGGCCTGAAGGACGGGGCTACCGGGGATGAGCTGCCGCTGCTGCGTCTCTCCCACAAAGAACCGCTGCTCTCGGTGTTTCAAACGGCACTCATCACCGAAGATCCAGCCGGCTTTCTGCCCGCTCCCGCTGTCGTCACAGAACAGCCGGAGGAGGACGGAGACAGCATTCCCGAAAACTGCGCCACCGAACGACAGCCCCTGCCCTACGAGCTGAGCCTGCCGCTGACCGGGACCGTCACCTCGGTCTACGGCGTACGGGAGGATCCGCTGAGCGGAACACGCAGCTTTCACCACGGGCTGGACATCGCCGCTCCCGCCGGCACCGCCATCCGGCCGGTTGCCTCGGGAACGGTCAGCGAGGTCGGTTTTAACGCCGCCTACGGCAACTTCGTTGTAGTCAGCCACGCCGGAGATCTGACCAGCAAGTACGCCCACTGCCAGAGCGTGTTCGTCAAGGAGGGCGACCGGGTCAAGCCCTCGACCAAGCTGGCTTCGGTCGGTTCAACCGGGGCCTCCACCGGGGATCATCTCCACCTTGAGCTGCGCCTCAGCGACATCTTTCTCGATCCCGCCCTGCAGCTGGGGGTGATCTCTTGAGCGGACTGGCCCTGCGTTTCGGCCTGCTCCGGGTCAGCCCCTGGCTGGTTTTGTTGATCGCCCTCTTTTTCACCCTCGACCGCTCGATCTATGCACCGCTGCTGCTGCTCTCGGCCATGCTGCACGAGATGGGCCATCTGCGGGCGCTGTGGCACTGCGGCGTGCCGGTGACCGGGGTGACGCTGCATCCCTTCGGCATCGAGATCGAGGCCCCGGGGCTGGCGCTGCTCCCCTATCGCGACGAACTGTGTGTCGCCGCGGCGGGGCCGCTGTGCAATCTGCTGACGGCGCTGTGTACGCTGCTGACCGCCGCCCTGTTCGGCAGCTTTCCCGGGGCCCTCTTTTTCACCGTCTGCAATCTCACCCTCTGCCTGCTCAACCTCATGCCGGTGACGGGACTGGACGGCGGTCGGATGCTTGCGGCGCTGGTGCTGCCCGTCCTCGGTCTGGAGCGGGGGGAGGCCGTGTTGCAGACGGTGAGCGGCGCGGCCTCTGCCCTGATCCTCACTGCCGGGCTGGTCCTGCTGTGGGTCACCCGCTGCAACTTTTCCCTCGCCATGGTGGGGGCTTATCTGCTGGCGCGGCAGGCTTTGAAAGGAGACGCACCATGACGGCAGAAAAAACGGAGACCGACCGCGGGGGGTCTGTCTCCGTTCGTTTTTTGTCTGAAACTCCGGGGAAGCTCCTGCCTCAGCCCACCGGGGCAGGCTCCATGGCCAGCGCCTTTTCAATGGCTTTGGCCAGCTGGTCGGGGCAGGAGGTCTTCTTCCTGCCGCAGCACACACCCTTGAGCTTGGCCGCAACCTCCTCCGCCTTCATCCCTTCGATCAGCAGGCAGATCCCCTGCAGATTGCCGTGGCAGCCGCCGGAAAAAGCGGCGGAACGGATGATGCCGTCCTCAATCTCAAACTGAAGATGTCTGGCGCAAACTCCCTGCGGAATGGTTTCGTACTTCATCGTTGCGTCTCCTCTCATGCCCGGGAACGGGGTTTTTCCCGTCTGAGCTTGGCAATTTTAACGACAGTATATCACATATGAGCCAAAGCGTCAAGTTGTCTGTCCGCTTGAACGCCGCGCCGTTTTATGGTATACTGCTGAAAACGGCATTCAAGTTTTCCGCGCCGTAAATCAGACTGCTGCCCGGCAGCGGTCAAGGAGGTTTTATCCGTGGAATTTTCCCACCGTCCCGTCCCTCGCGTCGCCGCCATCCATGATCTCTCCGGCGTCGGCCGGTGTGCGCTGACCGCCGTCATTCCCGCCATGTCGGCACTGGGCGTACAGGTCTGCCCCCTCCCCACCGCCTGTCTCTCCACGCAGACTGACGGATTTGAAAACTTCACCTTCTGCGATCTCACCGAAGAAGTGTTGCCGGTGTTCTCTCATTGGCAAAAGGAAAATCTCAACTTCGACGGCATCTTCTCCGGCTTTCTCGGCTCCCTGGAGCAGGTGGCCCTGATTGAGCATATCTTTTCTCACAGCGAAGGGGCGCTTTGCGTCGCCGACCCCGTGATGGGTGACAACGGTGCGCTCTACCCCACCGTCACCTCCGAGATGGGCTACCGGATGCGCGAGCTGTGCGGCAAGGCGGATGTCATTACCCCCAACCTGACCGAGTGCGTCTACCTGATCGACCGTCCATACAGTGAAGGAGTCTCTGCCATGGAGGAGCTGAAGAGCTGCCTCAAGGAGCTGTGCGGTCTTGGCTGTAAAACGGCGGTGCTGACCGGCGTTTCCATCGACGAGGAGACGCTCATCAACTGCGCCTACGAGCGGGAGAGCGGCAATTTTTACGAGGTTCGCGCCCGTCGTCTGTCCGGCAAGTACCCCGGCACCGGCGACCTGTTCACCTCGGTGCTGACCGGCCTGCTGGTGCGCGGTTTCCCGATGCAAAAGGCGCTGGAGATCGCCACCGACTATCTCTCAGAGACCATCCGCGTGGCCATCGCCGTCGGCGCGCCGCCGCGGGAGGGCGTTCCGCTGGAGCGGACTTTGCCGCTGCTGATGAAATACAATACTTAAGCGCAGACTGTTCCGAAATCCTCCCCCGCCGCCGGCCGGGGGAGGATTTTGGATCATACAGGAGAAAAAAGCGGAAAAAAAGACCCGTCCGATTTTCAGGTCGGACGGGTCTTTTCTTGTCCTTCTCAAAATGAGCGGACGCAGGCTCCGGCTTAGTAGCTGGGCTGCTCCTCCTTCATCTTGGCAAAGCACTCGCTGCAGTAGACAGGTCTGTCGTTTCTGGGCTGGAAGGGAACCTTCGCCTCGCCGCCGCAGGAAGCGCAGGTGGCGGTGAACATCTCTCTCTGCTGCTTGGCAGCGTTCTTTCTGGCGTCACGGCAGGGCTTGCATCTCTGGGGCTCGTTCTGGAAGCCTCTCTCAGCATAGAACTCCTGCTCGCCGGCGGTGAACACGAACTCCGCGCCACACTCTTTACACACCAAGGTCTTGTCTTCGTACATTCTTTTTCCCTCGCTTTGGTTAGTTTTGCCCCGCTTTGGGGGCTTATTTTCATACTGCACTCCGGCAGTGATGAACAATGGATTACGCAAAACCGTTTCTGCCCTCTCCAAAGGGCGAGAGATCGGCGGTGCGGTTAAGAAATGAGCACCCGTCAAAATCCCTGCTGCTAACCTGTTTGCTCAAACGGCGAAAGCTTCTCCATACAAGTTCATCTGTTTTGTACGCTCTGACCCGCTCTGCCGCAGCAGGACGGGTGCAAAATGAGAAACAACCAAATTGAGGGGTGAGGTCTTGGCTTGCGGGCCTCCCTGCCGTTCCCGCCCTGGGGTGTGGCAAAAGGAGCCCCGTTCTTTCTCGGGGGGCGTGCGCTGGGCCGCTTGAACGGACTCAAGCGGGCAGGAAACCGAGGCAACTCTGGCCTGTTTCTCCTGCTCATGATATAGTATACTAGGGATCTGTTCTTTTGTCAACGATTTTTTTGCAACTGGAAGATGAGAACATTTGAATTCTTAAAAGTTTAGAACAAGCTGAGCTGTGCGCTGGCCGGCATATCGCCAAGCGCCCCATTTTCTGCCAGGGTTTCAATGACAGCCTTAGAGACGCGGGCGCTTGCGGCTAGCTCTTCCTGAGATGTGAAGCTGTTGTTCTCCCGCGCCTCCACAATGGCGGCCGCGGCCGCGTCGCCAACACCGGGGAGAGAATTTAAAGGAGGTCTCAGGGAATCGCCTTCAATTGTGAATTTGAGGGCATCGGACTTGTAGAGGTCCACCGGGAGAAAACGAAACCCTCTGGCCAGCATTTCAAGGCACACCTCGGCCACAGTGGCGCGGTCTTCATCCTTGGCGGTGCGGCTCTCCATCGCGGCGATCTCCGCCACCAGCTCCTTGAGCCGCTGCTTGCCGCGGGCCATGACACTGGCGTCAAAGGCGTCGGCACGCACCGAAAAATAGGTTGCGTAAAATGCCAGCGGCATATGCACCTTGAACCAGGCGATGCGCAGCGCCATGGTGACATAGGCCACGGCATGGGCCTTGGGGAACATATACTTGATGGCGCGGCAGGAACCGATGTACCACTCGGGAACATCGTGCTGGCGCATCTGCTCCGCCTGCTCGTCTGAGAGGCCCTTGCCCTTTCGCACCTGCTCCATGATGTTGAAGCTGTCGAGCTTGGGCATCCCCTTCTGGATGAGGTAGAGCATGATGTCATCACGGCAGCAGATGGCCTGACGCAGGTTGCAGGTACCCTCGCGGATGAGGGTTTCTGCGTTGCCCAGCCACACGTCGGTGCCGTGGGAGAGGCCGGAGATGCGCACCAGTTCGGCAACGGTGGTGGGGCGGGTCTGCTCAAGCATCCCGCGCACAAAGCCGGTGCCAAACTCGGGGATGGCGATGGAGCCGGTCTTGCCGACGTCCTCCCCCGGCAGAAGCTTGAGACTGTCGACGCTGCGGAACAGCTCCAGCACCTCAGGATCGTCCAGCGGCAGCTTGGTGACATCGAGGCCGCTCAAGTCCCCGAGCATCTTCAGGGCGGTCGGATCATCATGGCCGAGCATATCGAGCTTTAAGATATTGTCGTGGATGGCGTGGTAATCGAAGTGGGTGGTGATGACATCCTTGGAGGCGTCGTCCGCCGGATGCTGGACGGGGGTGAAGTCTTCAATGTCCAGCGCCGCCGGCACCACCATGATACCGCCCGGGTGCTGCCCGGTCGTGCGCTTGATGCCGGTGCAGCCCTTGATCAGCCGCTCCTCCTCGGCGCGGGAGACCACTCTCCCCCGCTCCTCCAGGTACTTTCTCACATAGCCGAACGCCGTCTTCTGCGCCACGGTGGCGATGGTGCCGGCACGGAAGACATGGCCCTTCTCAAACAGCGATTCCGCGTATTTGTGGGCCTGGGTCTGGTACTCTCCGGAGAAGTTGAGGTCGATATCGGGGACCTTGTTGCCGGAGAAGCCGAGGAAGGTTTCAAAGGGGATGTCAAAGCCGTCCTTGCGGCAGCGGGTGCCGCAGACGGGGCAGTCGAGATCCGGCATATCGCAGCCGGCCTCGTAGGTGCCGGTTTCGTCAAAGCGGCTGAAATGGCAGCTCGGGCAGACGTAGTGGGGCGGCAGGGCGTTGACCTCGGTGATGCCGGCGAAATGAGCCGCCAGCGAGGAGCCGACCGAACCGCGGGAGCCGACCAGATAGCCGTTTTGCATCGACTCCTGCACCAGCCGGCGGGCGATGATGTACATGACGGCATAGCCGTTTTCGATGATGGGGTTGAGCTCCCGCTCGAGGCGGGCGGTGACGATCTCGGGCAGCTCTTCGCCGTACAGCTCGCGGGCGCGGCTGTAGGTGATGTCGCGCAGCTCCTGATCGGCGCCGGGGATCTCCGGGGGGAACATCCCTTTTTTCAGCGGCACCACGGTCTCGCACCAGTCGGCGATGAGATTGGTGTTGGTGACCACCACCTCATAGGCCTTCTCTTCACCGAGATAGGCGAACTCCTCGAGCATCTCCTCTGTGGTGCGGTAGTAGAGCGGCAGCTCGCGGTCGGCATCGTCGAAGCCCTGGGAGGCCAACAGGATGCTGCGGAAGATCTCCTCCTCGGGGTCGAGGAAATGCGCATCACAGGTGGCGGCAACCGGCAGGCCCAGCTCTTCACCCAGGGAGACGACGGTGCGGTTGTAGTCCCGCAGCTGCTCCTCATCGCGGGCGAGGCCCTTGGCGATGAGGAAGCGGTTGTTGGCGATGGGCTGGATCTCAAGGTAGTCATAAAACTTGGCAATCTCCAGTAGCTTCTCGCGGGGCTGACCCTCGACAATGGCGGTGAACAGCTCCCCTGCCTCGCAGGCGGAACCGAGGATCAGACCTTCGCGCAGCCGCACCAGCTCACTCTTCGGGATCTTGGGGCGCTTGTTGCCGAAGTAGAGGAGGTTCGATTTGCTGACCAGCTTGAAGAGATTTTTAAGACCTGTCTGATTCTTGACGAGGATGATCTGATGGAAGGTCTTCTCCAGGCGCAGATCGGCTCTGCTGCCGAAAACGGTCTGCAGATCGGCCAGACGCTGCGCCCCCTGCTCCTTGCCCAGCGCCACCAGACCGAAGAAGATCTTGGCCAGGGCCTCGGAGTCATCATCGGCACGGTGGTGGCGGAAGGAGACCTGGAAGTGGCTGGCCAGCGTGTCCAGCTTGTGGTTTTTCAGCTGCGGCAGGGCACAGCGGGCGATGGCCAGACTGTCGGCATGGGGATTCAAAAAAGGCAGGCCGGCGCGCACGGCGGCGGCACCGATGAAGGAGATGTCGAACTTGGCGTTGTGGGCGATGAGGGTGCGGTTTTGGGCAAAACGGAGGAAGGCGGCCACCGCCTCGGCTTCGGAAGGGGCGTCTGCCACCATCTCATCGGTGATGCCGGTGAGCTTGACAATCTCACCGGGGATGGGCATCCCGGGATTGACAAAGGTCTGAAAGCGGTCGAGGATGGCACCGTCCTTGATCAGCACGGCGCCGATCTCGGTCAGGCGGTCGTTGCGGGCGGAGAGGCCGGTGGTTTCGACGTCAAAGATGACCATCTCCTCGTCGAGCAGCGGGGTCTCGGCGGAGGCGTCTCCGTCGTTGATGAAATAGGACTCGATGCCGTAGAGGATCTTGCCGGTGAAGCCGGCTTTTTTGGCACCGTTGCAGGCGTCGGGATATGCCTGGAGGACGCCGTGGTCGGTGATGGCGATGGCGGGATGCTCCCATTGGGCGGCCCGCTTTAAGTAGTCCTGCACCGGGGTGACGGCGTCCATCTGACTCATGGTGGTGTGCAGGTGCAGCTCCACCCGTTTTTTCGGGGCCTTGTCCAGGCGGACAGGGCGGTCGGCTTTGACAATGTCGCGGGCCATGAGGCTCAGCTCATTGGTGTAGCGGTCCATCTGCATATCGCCGCGGACCTTGATGTACATCCCGTCCTTCAGCGCCGCCAGCAGATCCCGCGACTGATCGGCCTTGGGGAACAGTTTGACCGGCAGGGAGGAGGTGAGGTCGGTGAGATTGAAGGAGACGATGACCGTCTGCTTGTTCTTGGAGATTCTGGTCTCCAGTCCGAACACCTCGCCGCTGACGGCGACGGTGCCGCTGTCGAGATCCACCTCCCGCATGGGGGTGGTGGGCAGGTCGAAGCGGCGTCCGTAGAGCTGGTCGCTCACCTGCTGCTTCCTGACCTCAGGGGTCGGGGCGGCCTTGCGCGCCTCCTCCGCGATGGCGGTGCGCACGGTCTGCAGATCCTGCGAAAAGTCCCTCAGCTCCAGCTCACCTTCAAAGCAGACCTCGTAGCGGGTGCCGAACTCCTCCTCAATCAGCTGGGAGAGCAGACGCGAGGCGTTGCTGCGCGCCAGAGATTCGCCGCCGCCGTGCTGCAGCAGAAAGCGCACCTTGTTATCCTCCACCACCATCTCGGCGTCTTCGAGAAAGCCGCGGCAGGCGGGGCAGACCTGGGCGATGTGCTGCGCCAGCATGGGGGCGTAATCAGGGGTGAGGGGGAGATTGTTGTAGCGGCAGTGGATGGTGAGGTCGTTTAAGCTGTAGAGGCTTTTCAGCTCGTCGCTGAGGCGGCGCAGGTGGTCCTTGTCCAGCAGTACGTCGCTGAACATCCACACCTCGATGCTGCGGCGGTCGCGGTCGAAATTGATGCGGTTGACCCTGGCCTCGCGGTGTTCGTCGCGAAGGGTTTCGTGGTCGGAAAACAGCTCGCCCAAAGCGGTGTTCATTCCCTTGCCTCCTCTCGTGCAGCGGCCCATCTGTCGATTTCTTCCATCAGGCAGTCAAACAGCTTTTCTTCCGGGACACGGTACAGCACCTTGCCCTTGGAAAACAGCACGCCCTCTCCCCTGCCCCCGGCGATGCCGAGATCCGCCTCGCGGGCCTCACCGGGGCCGTTGACGATGCAGCCCATCACCGCCACCTTGATGGGCAGCTTTTTGGCGGACAGCGCCCGTTCCACTCGTTCGGCGAGGGGGATGAGGTCGATTCCCGTCCGCCCGCAGGTGGGGCAGGAGACCAGCTCCGGCGCCTCGGGGCGCAGACCGCAGGCGGCGAGGATGCGCAGCGCCGGGAGGACTTCCTCCACCGGGTCGGCGGTCAGCGAGACGCGGACGGTGTCCCCAATGCCGTCGAGCAGCAGGGCGCCGATGCCTGCGGCTGATTTGACGATGCCCGCTCCCGGTGTTCCGGCTTCGGTGACACCGAGGTGCAGCGGATAGTCACAGCGTTCCGCCAGCAGGCGGTTGGCCTTCACCATGTCCGCCACGGTGGAGGCCTTGATCGAGATGACGATATCATAAAAAGAGCATCGCTCCAGCAGCAGCGCGTGGCCGAGGGCGCTCTCCACCAGCGCCTCAGGGGTGGGGCCGCCGTATTTCGCCAGCAGCTCCTTTTCCACCGAGCCGCTGTTGACACCGATGCGGATCGGCACGGCGGCCGCAACGCAGGCGGCGGCCACCTCTGCCACCCGGGCCTCACCGCCGATGTTGCCGGGGTTGATGCGCACCTTGTCGATCCCGGCCCGCACGGCGGCGAGGGCAAGGCGGTGGTCAAAGTGAATATCGGCCACCAGCGGCAGCGAAACGGCGGCGCGGATCCGGGGCAACGCCTCTGCCGCCTCCTGATCCGGCACCGCCAGCCGCACCAGCTGACAGCCGGCCTCCTGCAGGCGGCGAATCTGTTCGACGGTGGCGGTCACATCGGCCGTCGCCGTGTTGGTCATCGACTGCACCGAGACAGGGGCGTTGCCGCCAATGGCCAAGCCGCCCGCCGTTACCCTTCGACTGTTTCTTCGCTCCATCTTCATCTTCTCCACTCCTTTCCTGCCCGTCGCGTTATCCGACCAGCATCCGCACATCCTTGAAGGTCACCAGCACCACCAGAGCCATGAGGATCAACATTCCGATCATGTTGATTGAACCCTCCACAGCGGGAGACAGCGGCTTTCCGCGCAGCTTTTCCAGCAGCAGCAGCGCCAGCCGCCCTCCATCCAGTGCCGGGAAGGGCAGCAGGTTGACGATGCCGAGATTGATGCTGATGAAGACGGCAAAATAGACCAGCGCACCAAAGCCCTGCTGTGACACCTGGCTGATGGCCTGCGTGGTCCCGACCGGTCCGGAGAGATCGTTGACCGACACCTCCCCGGTGAACATTCCGCCCAGCGACCAGTAGACCTCCCGCATGATGGTCAGGCATCGGAAAAAGCCCTCATGCAGGATGGACAGCGGGTGAAAACTGCCGCGGCGGAAGAGAAAATCAAGCTCATAATAGCCGCCGCTGCCCACAGGGAAAGCGACGTTTGACAGCGTCAGCTTCTGACCGTCCCGCTCCACCTCGATGGTACAGGGGTCGTCCCCCGCGTGCAGCAGGGCGTAGATGACGTCGGTGGTGATGTGAACCGAACGGCCGTTGACGGCGGTGATCACATCCCCCACCATCAGGCCGGACCGGGACGAGAGGCTGTCCTCATCGAACTTCGCCACCTCGGTGGTGCCGACCACACCCTGGGCGCCGACCAGCATCAGCATCACCAGCAGCGCTGTGATGAAATTCATCATGGCACCCGCTGAGATGACGATAAAACGCTTCCAGAGCGGCACTTCAGGGAAGGCGAAGGTCTTCTTCTCCCCCTCAGGCTCCGGCGGCGGGAGAGGCAGGGCCTCCTCGTCCTCGTCGAAATTGTCCTCCCCCTGCATCCGCACAAAGCCGCCGATGGGCAGCAGGCGCAGGGAGTAGTCCGTCTCTCCTGAGGTCCACTGGTAAAGCACCGGGCCCATGCCGATGGAGAACTCCAGCACAGTGATCCGCGCCCATTTGGCGGCGATGAAATGCCCCAGCTCGTGCGTGAGGATGAGAAACCCGAATATGACAATGGCCTGAATCAAAAAGCATCCCTCCGATTCCCAGAATATGTACGGCGAACCCTGTTTCTTCGCTCAAAAAGAGAAGGCGCTCAGCCGTTCCTCCGCTTCTGCCCTGACCGCTGCGTCCACAGCGAGGATCTGCTCCAGGGACGGCGACGGGATCGGCGCATGGGCAGCGAGGACCTCGCGGCAGAGCTGCTCAATGGCGAGGAAGGGCAGGCGGCCGGACAGGAAGGCGTACACCGCCGTCTCCCCCGCGGCGTTGAGGGCGGCGGGGGCAGTGCCTCCGACGGCAAACGCCTGCTCGCAGAGGGCGAGGCAGCCAAAGGTTTCCCGGTCGGGGGCGGCGACGGTGTGGGGGGGCTGCTGGGTGAAGTCGAGCGGGGAAAGGGGCAGCGACGCGCGCTGGGGATAGGTGAGGGCCAGCTGGATGGGGATCTTCATGTCGGTGCGGCCGAGCTGGGCCATCACCGAGCCGTCCTCAAATTCCACCATGCTGTGGACAATGCTCTGCCGGTGGATCAGCACCTCGATCCTGTCGATCGGCAGGCCGAAGAGCCAGGCGGCTTCGATGACTTCATAGCCCTTGTTCATCAAAGTGGCGCTGTCCACCGTGATCTTGGCACCCATGCGCCAGGAGGGGTGCTTCAGTGCCTGTTCCACCGTGACGGCGGCGAGCTGCTCCCGCGTCTTCCCGAAAAAGGGGCCGCCGGAGGCGGTGAGCAGGATACGGCGGGGCGCGCCGCCACCGCCCTTGGCCATGAGGCACTGGAAGATGGCAGAATGTTCACTGTCCACCGGCAGCAGCTCGGCACCGTACTGCTCCACCATCGGCAGGACAACACTGCCCGCCGCCACCAGCACTTCCTTGTTGGCAAGGCCGATGCGGGCGCCGCGGGCGATGGCGGTGACGGTGGGGCGGATGCCGGCTGCGCCGACGATGGCACTGAGTACGGTTTCCGTGTCAAGCTCCGCAGCTTTACAGATACCCTCTTCCCCGGACAGCACAGGAACCCCGCTGCCAAACAGGCGCTGCGCCAGTTCAGCCGCTGCTTCGGGGTCGGCCATGGCCACCAACGAAGGACGCAGCAGGCGAACCTGCTGCTCCATCAAGTCAATATTCTTCCCGCCGGTTAAAGCCCGGACGGAAATCCCCTGCTCCAGCGCCACCTCCACCGTCTGACGACCGATGGAGCCGGTGGAGCCGAGGATGGTCAGATCTCGTTTCAATCAAAGTCTCCTTCTATCAGAATCTCCGTTGGAATTCAGATGAAAACCGTTCGGTTCAAACTTCTCTCACGCAAACAGCGGCAGCAGATCGGCCATCAGGTAGACCATGGGGGCCACCAGCGCGAAGGAGTCAAAGCGGTCGTACATCCCGCCGTGTCCGGGAATGAGGCGGCTGAAGTCCTTGACGCCGAAGCATCTCTTGACGGCGGAGGCCAGCAGGTCGCCCACCTGCGCCGCCAGCGAGACGGCAAACCCGGAGAGGACGAGCAGCGGGATGCGGAAGGTGGTTCCCGCCAGGCGGTTGATGGCAAAGCCCAGCAGACCGTAGACCGCCGCCGTACAGATCAGCGAGCCGACGCAGCCTTCGATGGTCTTGTTGGGCGAGACGCCGATGCCCAGCTTGTGCTTGCCGAACATCCTGCCGCACATCTGCGCGCAGGTGTCCGCCGCCCAGCAGCCGGCGAAGGTGAAGATGATCAGCCACTGCCCGCCCTCGAGCTGCCGGGTCTGCACGGGGATGCTGATGCCGGCCGAGAGCAGCAGGGTGAAAAAGGCGCAGTAGACGAACTGCAGCAGGGTGCTGTTGTCATAGTGCAGCAGATAGAGCAGCAGCGCCAACAGCAGCCAGGCGTAGCAGAACAGCGCCCACAGTCCGTGGCCGAAATAAGGGGCGAAGCAGAGCAGCGGCGGCAGGCAGAGCGCCGGCACCATCAGCAGCTTCGACTCGTAAAAGCCGCTGATGTGAAAGGCTTCGTAGACGCAGCGCATGGCGATCCCCGTCATGACCAGCGGCAGGGCAACGGTGTGGGAATAGTAAAAGAGCGGCAGCGCCAGAAGAAAATACGCGGCGCCGGCCCAGAATTTCGCGGTGAACATACCAGGTCCTCCCGTTGATTCAGGTGGTGGGGGCGGGGGCCGGCTCCTCCGATTCGGCGGGGGCTTCCGCCTCCGCGTCTTCCGCCGCCCCCTCGCCGGCCTCATCGACCGCAGGTGTCACATCGACATAATTTGTCTCCTTGCCCTCGCGTTTGCGCGCACCGGAGAGGCCGATGCCGAGGAAGAAGAACATCAGCGCCAGCGCCACAAGACCCAGAATCGGCTCCACCACGTCAAAGAAGAAAACGCTGTGGCTGAAGCCGGTCCAGTAGAGAAAGAAGAAGCAGGCGATGGCGGTGAACTGCTGCGGCAGCGTCCACACCCGGCCGAGTTTCGGGAAGAATCCGGGCAGAAGGAGGCTGAGCAGCAGATTGACGGTGATAAAGATCAGCAGCAGTGTCGTGGTACGCCGGCCCTTTTCGGGGTGGAAAGCCTTCGGCATGAGATAGCCTCCCAGCCAGTAGAGCGGGAGGTTGAGCAGGCCGAACAGATAGCCCAGCCACTCCATTCGATAGCTCTCCGCCACCGCCGACCAGACGGCCATCGCCAGCAGCAGATCCAGGAGCTGCACGGCCATGATCCACAGCACGGCGAACGCCAGTCCCCTTCCCTTTTCCTGCGTATGATCCTGCATATTGTACTCCTCTTATATCCTGAAAAGAGCGGGAACGCTTCGGCCCGCGCCTTTTCCTATGTTAGTTTACACCGGGCGTCTTCGGTTCAGACCCCGCCGTAGCGTCGCTTTCTGTTCTGGAAGGAGAAAATGGCGCGGTCCAGTTCTTCGGTCGTAAAGTCGGGCCAGAGCAGGTCGGAGAAGAAGAACTCGCTGTACGAGCACTGCCACAGCAGAAAGCCGGAGATGCGGTACTCGCCGGAGGTGCGGATGATGAGGTCGGGATCGGGCTGGCCGGCGGTGTAGAGACAGGCGGCCAGCTCCTCCTCGGTGATGGGGCCGCCCTTTTTGGCAAAGGCGGCGTTGGCGGCGGTCACAAGCTCCGCCCTGCCGCCGTAGTTGACGGCGATGTTGGCAATCAGCGCATCCTCGCGGCAGTTGATGGTCTGCACTTCCTCGATGAGGTCGCGCAGCTCCCCTTCAAAGGGGGCGAGGTCGCCGAGGATGCGGATGCGGATGTTGCGCTGGCCCAGCTCCTCTTTGGCCTCGATCAAATAGTCGCGAAAGAGGGAGAGGATGGTGTCCACTTCCTCTTTGGGGCGTTTCCAGTTTTCGGTTGAGAAGGCATAGACCGTCAGGTGCTTGACACCGATCTCCTGACAGTAGGAGGCGATCTCGCGAAATTTTTTGGCGCCCTCCCGGTGCCCCATGCTGCGCGGCAGCAGACGGGAGGTGGCCCAGCGGCCGTTTCCGTCCATAATGATGGCGATATGAGCCGGGATGCGGCTGCGGTCAATGGCGACAGACTGCGTTTGCTTGGGCAAGGCGGTGACCCCCTCCGTTTTGTTTGGGTGACAGTGATCGTGCTTTTGAAAAGAAAAACGCGGACGGCAAACAGCCCGGCCACGCAGAGGGCTTTGGGCAGGCGGAGCGGCGTGTGACAGTCACTCCCCCGCCGCCCCTCCCGGCAGGGACGGGCAGGGCGGCGGAAGGACGGCTTGATGCCGAACCTTCCGCAAAAAAACGGCGGCCCGGCCCCTGCTTCCTCCGTGGAAACAGGGGCCCCGCCGGAATGTTGCCGATGTCTAACAGACCAGGGCTATGGACAGGGGGGATCAGACCTCCATGATCTCCTTTTCCTTGGCGGTGGCGATCTCGTCGATCTTCTTGGTCATGTTGTTGGTCAGATCCTGCAGATCCTTCTCGGCGCCCTTGAGGTCGTCCTCGGTGATCTCGGACTTCTTCTGCATCTTTTTAAAGGTGTCAATGGCATCGCGGCGGATGTTGCGGATGGCGACCTTGCTGTCCTCCGCCATCTTCTTGACCTGCTTGGCAAGCTCCTTGCGGCGCTCCTCGGTGAGCGGCGGGAAGACGAGGCGGATGGTGCGGCCGTCGTTTTGGGGATTGATGCCGATGTCGGAGGCGAGGATGGCCTTCTCGATCGACTTCATCGCCGAAGCATCGTAGGGGCTGATGGAGAGGGTGCGGGCCTCGGTGACCGAAAGGGAGGCCAGCTGGTTGATGGGAGTGGGGGCGCCGTAGTAGTCCACCGTCACCTTGTCCAGCACGGAGGGGTTGGCGCGGCCGGCGCGCAGGGTCTTATAATCGGCCTCGAGAATGGAGATGGCCTTTTTCATCTTGTCTTCAAATTCGCGGTACATTTCCTTCATAAATCAATTCCTCCACTGATTTCTGTTGAGATTCGGTCTTGCGGTCGGTATGGTATTATCGTTTTTAAAAGGTCAGGCGATCACCGTGCTGCCCAGGTTTTCGCCGCAGACGACGCGGATGAGATTCTCCAGCGGGTCCATGGCGAAGACGCGGATGGTGATGTGATTGTCCATACACAGCGCCATCGCCGCGGCATCCATCACGCCGAGGCGCTTTGCCAGTGCCTCGGAAGCGGTGATCTCGGGAATGAGGGTGGCGGTGGGGTCCTTCTTGGGGTCGGCGGTGTAGACACCGTCGATGGTCTTGGCCATCAGAATGGCATCCACCGACAGCTCCGCCGCACGCAGCGCCGCCGTGGTATCCGTCGAGAAGAAGGGGCTGCCGGTGCCGGCGGCCAGCAGGGCCACGCCGCCGGAAGAGAGAACTTCATCGGCATCGGGTCTGCGATAGCGGCGGGAGACGGGGCCGACCTCAAACGCTGTAAAGAGTTCAGCCTTTACGCCGCTGCGGATCAGGCCATCCTGTAAGGCCAGGGCATTGATGACGGTGGCGAGCATTCCGGCCTGATCGGCTCGGGTGCGCTCCATCTCGGGAACCGCACGTCCCCGCCAGATGTTGCCGCCGCCGCAGACCACGGCCACCTCAACCCCCATTTCCACCATGCGGGCAATACTGCGGCAAAGGGGCATCAAAACCTGCTCATCAATACAAAAGCCGGTATCCTTCTCCCCTGCCAGAGCCTCGCCGCTCAGCTTGAGTAAAATACGCCGATATGCCGGCTGCATGAAAACCACCTCATTTACAGAGAATTCTTTTCGACCTATTATACACCATCTCACCCCCGGTTTCAACAAAAAAGCGAAAACCGGCGGCACAGATTTTGGTTTTTTTACGCAACCGGACGACCCGTTTCGCCACGGTCGGGCGGCCGATCACAGCGCAAAAAACCGGGTTTCTCCTCACCCGAGCAGCCAGTCCAGCTCGAGCGGCCAGGCGGCGAGGGCGATGTTCGGCTTGACGCGTTCTCCGTGAAAATCGCTGCCGCCAGTGACCTGCAGGCCGTTTTTCTCGGCCAGTTTGCGATAAAAGGCCACCTGCTGCGCGGTGTGGGCGGGATAGAAACATTCGATGGCCCCAAGACCTGCGTCGGCCAGCCTGCGGACCAGGGTGGCCATCTCCTCCTCCGGCAGCTTCAGCTGACAGGGGTGCGCCAGCGACGCGTGTCCGCCGGCGGCGCGGATGGCGGCGATGCAGGTGGCGGCATCCGCCTTGAATCGCTCGATCCGCTGGTACTCCTCCGTGTCGAGATAGCGGTCGAAGGCCTCGCGGACGGTGGCCACATGGCCGCGGCGCACCATCACCTGCGCAAAGTGCGGGCGGGCGATCACAGCTCCGCCCGCGGTCTGCTCCACTTCCTCCAGCGAGATCTCCACACCTTTTTCCTTCAAAAAGTCAATGATGCGGTACTTGCGCTCGTCTCTCCCCTCCCGCAGCTTGCGGCAGAGGTCGGTGATGGCGGGCGACGCGGGGTCGAATGCGTAACCGAGAAGGTGCAGACTGCGGTGCTCGGCCGCCCCCAGCTCCACGCCGGGCAGAACGGTCATGCCCGCCCGGCGCCCTTCGCGCACGGCGGGTTCGATTCCTTCCACCGTGTCATGATCGGTCAGGGCCATCACGGTCAGACCGCGGGACGCGGCCAGCCGCACCAGCTCCTCCGGGGGATACTGCCCGTCGGAGGCGGAGGAATGGGTATGGAGATCAGCGGTCACTTTCATGGGGATCCTCTCTTTCGCGTCGGATTCGATCACTGTGTTTCGCCTTTCAGTATACTTGATTTCGTGCAGATTGTCCACCGTTCGCCCTTCAGTGGGCTTCATCATAGATCTCCGCCTGGTAGCGGAAGGTGGCCAGCGGCATCCCGCCCTCCTCTGCTGCCTCTTTGCCCGTGATGCGGCCGGCCTTCCATTTGCGGTAGACGCGGTGGTAATTCTCCGGCAGCGGCTTGGGCGGACGTCCGAAGCGCACTCCCCGCTCCTTGGCGGCCAGAATCCCCTCCGCCTGACGCTGGCGGATGTTGGAGCGTTCGTTCTCCGCCACGAAGGAAAGCACCTGTAAGACGATGTCACTGAGGAAGGTTCCCATCAGATCCTTGCCCCGCCTGGTGTCGAGCAGCGGCATATCGATGACGGCGATGTCCACCCCTTTCTCCTTGGTGAGCAGCCGCCATTGTTCCAAAATTTCGTCATAATCCCTCCCCAAACGGTCGATGCTTTTTATATAGAGCAGATCTTCCGTCTTCATGGTCTCCAGCAAACGCTGGTACTCGGGTCTGTCAAAGTCTTTTCCGGACTGCCTGTCGATAAACAGGTTCTTTCTGGGTACGACCAGAGATTGCATTGCAAGCAGTTGTCGATCTTCATTCTGCTCCCGGGTACTGACGCGGATATATCCATATACTTTTCCTGACAAAGTTGTTCCTCCCTTCCGCGTTCCTGATCCCATCATACCCCATATCTCTCCAAAGTGAAAGGGTAAATAATTGAAGCTTGAAATGGGTAATATCATTTTAACAGGTAACATCCTTTGTTTCAATATGCATACAGCTCGGAATTTTTGTATTTCAAAACACGTCAATCGCTCACAAGGAACCTACTTTCGCATATCTTCCACAAACCACCACTCATAGACGTGCCGGACGCGGTCAAACTAGGGGTACGGAACGAGCGGACGCTCTTTCTCTGTGCGCCGTCTCTTCCGCCAAAACGTATTTTTGAGGAGAGATTCTTTATGAAAAGCAATAACAAGCTCAACGTTCCCCAGGCCCGTGCCGCCATGGACAAGTTCAAGATGCAGGCCGCTTCCGAGGTCGGCGTCAACCTGACCGACGGTTACAACGGCCACCTGACCTCCCGTGAGGCCGGTTCTGTCGGCGGCCAGATGGTCAAGAAGATGATTGAAAGCTACGAGAACTCCATCTCGGGCAGCTCTTCCCACTAAACGGGGTTTGAGGCAAGGGGGCGGACGTCAAACGGCGTCCGCCCCCTTGCTCTGTCTTTTCTTGACACGGTCTCCCACAGATGATATCATCAAAATACAGCATTTCCCTCGCTCGCAAGAGGGCTTTGCCATCATTGAATAAAGGAGGCAGATCCATGTCCAAGCAGCATTTTCTGTCCAAAGACCAGTTTCACCTGTTTTGGGACGAGAGCCACAAGCCTGTCCTGACCATTGCCGACGGCGACACGGTGGTGATGGAAACCAGTGAGGTGACCAACGACTTCTTTACCTTAAACTCCACCACCGAAGACATCGCAAAGCTCGACCTCAACGCCTGCTATCCGCTGACCGGCCCCATCTATGTGGAGGGCGCCCAGCCCGGCGACACGCTGGCGGTGGAGATCTTAGACCTGAAAGTCGGCTCCTGGGGCTGGATGTCGGTCCTGCCCGGCATGGGTCTGCTCAGCGACATCTTCACTGAGCCGGCGCTGCGGGTTTTTGACCTCTCAAACGGTGAGTATGTCCCCTTCCGTGAGGACATCAAGGTGCCGTTCCAGCCGTTCCTCGGCACGATGGGCGTCTGCCCCAAGGGTGCGAAGGATCAGACCGTGATGCCTCCGGGGACCTTCGGCGGCAATATGGACATCCGCCACCTCAAGAAGGGTGCCACCCTGTATCTGCCCATCGAGGTGGAGGGGGCTCTGTTCTCCTGTGGCGACGGCCATGCCGTGCAGGGTGACGGCGAGATCTGCGTCACCGCCATGGAGTGCCCGCTGACCGTCACGCTGCGTTTTTCGCTGCAGAAGGGCAAGAAGATCCGCTCCCCCCAGTTCTTCACCCCCTCGCCCCTGACCGGCCCGGTGGACAAGGAAGGCTATTTCGCCACCACCGGCGTCAACAGCGACCTGTTCCAGGCGGCGCACGATGCGACAGAGGATATGGTGAACCATATCGCCGAGACCTATGGACTTGCCCCTGTTGACGCTTACTTCCTCGCCAGCCTCTGCGTGGATCTCAAGATCTGCGAGATCGTGGATGCGGGGCAGTATATCGTCAGCGCCCATCTGCCGCTTTCTGTGTTTGAGAAGAAATAAGCAGACGGCTTCCCAGAGTGAACCATCTTCGCCCACCCGCCTCTTTCATGGGGCGGGTGGGTTCAAAGGAGCGATCCCGATGTTTTCAGACGACCTTGCAACGCTGCAGCAGTGGATTGACGAGGCGCAGCGCATCGTCTTTTTCGGCGGCGCCGGCGTCTCCACCGAGAGCGGGATTCCCGACTTTCGCAGCACCGACGGACTGTATCACCAGCAGTTCGACTACCCGCCCGAGACCATTCTCAGCCGCAGCTTTTTCGATACCCACCCCGAGGAGTTTTTCCGCTTTTACCGCGACAAGATGGTCTGCACCACCGCCCGTCCCAACCCCGCCCACCGAAAGCTCGCTGAGCTGGAACAGGCCGGCAAGCTGACCGCGGTGATCACCCAGAATATCGACAACCTCCACCAGATGGCCGGCAGCAGGAATGTGCTGGAGCTGCACGGTTCGGTGTGGAAGAACCGCTGTATGCGCTGCAAAAAGCCCTTTGACGCCGAAGTTGTGCTGCAGGGTAACGGGGTTCCCCGCTGTGACTGCGGCGGGATTGTCAAGCCGGAGGTTGTGCTGTATGAGGAGTCGCTGGACGAGGAGGTCATTGAGGCCTCTATCCGCGCACTGATGGAGGCCGACCTGCTGCTGGTGGGCGGCACCTCGCTGGTGGTGTGGCCGGCGGCCGGGCTGATCCGGTATTATAAGGGCAACCGTCTGGTACTGCTCAACAAGGGCGAGACCCCCTATGACAGCGAAGCCGACCTCATCTTCCGCACCCCCATCGGCGAGACGCTGTCGCAGATTCTTGTCCGATAAATCTCATCTTGGAATAAAGGAGATCTTAAGTCATGGCACTTCCCGGAATTATCGGCGGAACCAGTTTTCATTCCACCATCGATCTGTATCGTTTCGTCAATCAGGCGGTTTATGAGGCCAAGGGCGGTTACAACTGCGCCCGGCTGCTGCTGTGCAACGTGAACCTTCAGGATATTCTCGATCAGGACACCCCCGCCAAGAAGGGCGGCGTGCTGGCGGAGGCCGCCAAGCGGCTGGAGGCGGGCGGCGCCACCTGTTTTGCCGTCTGCAGCAACGGCCTGCATGAGTATGTTCCCTATGCCGAGAAGGAAGTCTCCATTCCTCTGCTGCACATCGCCGACCCCACCATCGCCGCCATCCGCGCCAGGGGCTTTACCCGCATCGGCCTCATGGGCGCCAAGGACACGATGGTGCATGACTTCTACAAGCAGCGGCTGATCGACGCCGGCATCGATGTTATTATCCCCTCGGAGCCGGAAATGGATTACATGGAATCCGTACTTTGGGGCGAAACCAACTTCGGCATCGTCAAGCCCGAATCCGCGGCGCGCTTTCTCCAGATCGCCGGGCAGCTGTATGAGGCCGGCGCCCAGGGCGTGATCCTCGGCTGCACTGAGATCGGAATGCTGATCAAGCAGGAGGACACCGAGATTCCGCTCTTTGACACCACTCAGCTCCATGCACAGGCCATTGCCGATCTCTGTATCAAGGAGGATTCCTGATTATGAAAACTCCAGAGAAGTTTTTAAGGGAAAGAGAGAATTTCCCAGTTTTTGAAAAATATGCCTATCTGCTGGCGGGAGAGACCGGTCCGATTCCGAATTATGTCTACAATGGTGTAAAGGACTACATGGATCGCCGCTACCTTGAGGGCGGCGACGCCATCTTCCGCGGCGAGGGGACTTTCACCATGATCGCCCGGGTCCGCGGTGTCTTCGCCAAGCTGCTTGGCTGTCAGGCGGAAGACATCGCCTTCGGCCCCAACTCCTCCGCCATGTTCTGCATTTTCTCGGACGGTCTGGTCTTTGAGCCGGGCGACAACATTGTCACCAGCCGCGACACCTTCATCAGCATGGCCTATGCGCTTGATATGCTGCGTAAGGAGGGGCTGGAAATCCGCTATGTAGAGAGTGAGGACGGCGTGGTGCCGACCGAGGCCATTCTCGCCGCCTGCGACGAGCGGACAAAGGCGGTCAGCCTCTGCCTGGTGGAGAGCTCCACCGGCTACCGGCATGACATCGCCGCCATTGGCGAGTACTGCCGCGCCCACGGGATCTGGCTGGCGGTGGACGCTGTTCACGCCGTCGGTATTCTGCCGGTGGATGTGGAAAAGATGAAGATCGACTTCCTCTGCGGCGGTGACTACAAATGGATGATGAACTTCTGCGGCACCGGCTACGCCTACGTCAGCCCGGCGCTGCGGGACGCTTTGAAGAATCGCCGAGCCGGCTGGCTGTCGGTCAAGCAGCTGTTTGTAAACGGTCTGTTTGAAGCGGATCTGGCGGACGGCGCTTCGCGTTATGAGCTGGGTTACCCCTTCGCCCCCGGCATCTTTGCCATGGGCGAGGTGGCTGCCCGCTATCTCGAGCTGGGGCCGGAGGAGATTGAAGCCCATGTGCTTTCGCTGGCTGACTACTTCTACGAAAAGGCCGCGGCCATCCCCGGCGTCACCGTCACCAGCGCCTATCCCGAAGGGCATCGCTCGGCGCTGGGCACCAACCTGGTTCCCGGCGATAAGGGAGTGACGGTGGAGTCGCTGCGGGAGCGCGGGGTTTGCGTCACCGTCCACGAAGCGCACAGCGCCGATGAGCAGACCAGTATCCGCGCCTCGTTCCATTATGTCAACACCTACGAAGACGTGGACAAGCTGGTGGAAGCTCTTCGCTCTCTGCTTGTGTAGCAAAAATATTCCGTTTTAAGTATTTTATATTTTCAAGTGAAAGGAACTTTAATTATGTCCAAAATTGAAGCGCGTCTGGAAGAACTCGGCATCACCCTGCCCGAGGCCTCGGCCCCGGTGGCCAACTACATGGGCGCCCGCATCGCCGGCAACATGGTCTACCTCTCCGGCAACGGCCCGCTGGGCAACGCCGAATCCTCCTTCAAGGGCAAGGTGGGCGCTGACCTTGACATTCAGGAGGGCTATGCTGCCGCCCGCTCGACAATGATCAACCTGCTGGGCACCTTAAAGGCCGCCATCGGCGATCTGGATCGTGTGGATTATTTCGTCAAGCTGCTGGGCTTCGTCGCCAGCGCCCCCGGCTTTTACGATCAGCCCAAGGTGATCAACGGCGCCTCCGACCTGCTGGTGGAGGTCTTCGGCGACGCCGGCCGCCACGCCCGCTCGGCCATCCCCACCCCGCAGCTGCCGATGAACCTGCCGGTGGAGATCGAGATGATCGTCAAGCTCAAGGACGAATGAGCGATCGTCTGATCCGCCCGGCGGAACCGGAGGACATCTCCCGCATCGCGGAGATCCTCGTCTTCGCCAAGCGCACCGCCTATCGCCCCATCTTTGAGGATGATTTTTTCAGCTTCCAGGTGCTCACCGTCCTCTCGGTGATCGAAGAGCTGCGTCAGGACCCCGTTTACCGGCAGGAGCTTTGGGTCTATGATGACGGCATCGTCAAAGGGATGCTGCGTCGGCGGGTGCAGGGGGATGCGGTGGAGCTGGTGGAGCTTTATGTCGACCCCTTTTTCCAGAAGAGCGGTGTGGGTCACGCGCTGATTGAGGCATTTTTGGCAGAGGCCAGGCAACAGAACTTCACTCGCGCTTTTCTCTGGGTGCTTGCCCCCAATCTCGCGGCACGCCGCTTTTACGAGGCACACCATTTTGCCCACGACGGCGGCTCGCAGATCCTTGGCGATGTCGGCGTGGAGGAGCTGCGATACGCTGTCACACTCTGAAAACTCTGAAAACAACGTCAACATGATTGAAAAGGAGGAAACACCATGCCGTACATCGCCATCAAATCTTTCCCCAAGGACGAGGCCGTTGTGAACACCGTCGTCGAGAAGATCAACGAGATCATGCTGGAGCACTGGGGCTGCCCGCCCGAGGCAATCACCATCTCGATGGAGGAGATCGCCAGAGAGGACTGGCAGGAGACTGTCTTCAAGCCGGAGATCGAGCCGAAGCTCGACAAGATGAAGATCCTGCGCGGCGAGAAGAAGTTCTGAATTCCCGGATACCGGGACACGTTCTCCCCTGCCCGGTGCAGGGTGCGAAGGAGGGGATCCGCATGAAGTTTGCAGGTCGCAGAGTGCTTCAGCTGTGCTGGGGCTGTATTGTGGTCATGGCCTTTTGCGTCTTTTTTGCCATTTTGAAGGATCGGATCTACTGGGCCGGCGTGGCGGTGTGTCTGGGGCTTTATGCCTTTTTGGGGGTGCGCTGGCTCCGCTGTCCCCACTGCGGCAAGGGAGAGACGCTGCAGCACCTGACCCATGCGCTGGTGCATGAATACTACTGCCCGCACTGCGGTGAGCGGATTGTCATTTCAGACTGAGGCCGCCGGACGGTGCAAAGCTGCACGAATCGGCTTGCGCTTTGTCCCTTTTTGCGCTATAATTAGGTTTTGGAAGGATGTGATCGACCGTGCCAAGAACCGCCTCGATTTTTGCCCGGGTCAACCCGGAACTCAAGCGGCAGGCTGAGCTCGTCTTAAAAGAGCAGGATACCACCCTGCAGGAAGCCATTGAAGCGCTGTTGCAGCAGATTGTACTCCAGCAGCGCCTGCCGATCGACACCCGGCTGCCGATCCACGCGCCGGTGTCTTACACTTCCATGACCATGGAGCGCTTTAACGACGAGCTGGAGCGCGGACTCGCGAATTACTACACCGGCCGTGTGCAGGATGTGCACGAGGTGTTTGAAGAGCTGGAGCGTGAGCAGAAATGAGAGCAGCAAAACAGGAGTACCGCGTCACCGTGACGACGCAGGCCAGAGACGATCTGCGCAGGATCTACCGCTTTGTCGCCGACGAGATGATGCTCCGGCAGACGGCGGCACAGCAGCAGCGTCGCCTGCGCCGCGAACTGGAGATGCTTCGCTTCTCCCCTGCCCGCCATCAGGCGGTGCCGGTGGAGCCGTGGCAGAGCCGTGGGGTGCGCAGCCTCTTTGTCGGCCCGTATGCGGCTTTGTATCTGGTAGATGAAGACAAGGAGCAGGTTTCGGTGCTGCGGGTGATGTACTGCGGCATCTAGGCTGCTGACTGATCGGTTTCGCCGGATCGACCGAGGGCGCCGGGCGTCTTCTCCCTCGACCATGTCAGTCAATTTCAATCAAAAACCCCCGGCCTTTCCGCATGGGAAAGGCCGGGGGTTTTCTCCGTTTCCTCTTGTGGTTCTCACTGCTGCGCGGCCCAGGCCACCAGCAGATTGACCATCAGACCGTAGCTGGCAACACCGGCCTGCTGACCGTTGGACTTTAAGAAGGTGTCGTTCACCTTGCTGTGCATCTCATTGATCCAGCCGTCGTACTGATCGACGTGCCGACTGTAGGCAATCAGGTCGTCGCGCACTCCTTCATCCATCGTCTCGTAAAACAGGCGGTACTGTTCGGGGTCGGCGCGGTTGAAGGCCGAGCAGGTGTAGAGCAGGGCCATAAAGTGACCGGAATAGGCGAGGGCGGCATCGTCGCTCTCCAGGCAGGCGAGGAAGCCGGCGAAGTTGGCCTCATCCTCACGGGCCACCAGCAGCGAATGGGCCATCTCGTGGGCGATGGTGAAGGGCAGCGCAAAGGGGACGGTGTCGGTGTTGATCATCGCCTCACAGGTGAAGGGGGAATACATTCCGCCGATGCCGAGATAGCTCATCCCCACCGAGAGAACCACCTTTTTGGGACGGGCGGCATAGCCCTTGAAGACGGCGTGCCGCTCCGCCAGCGACTTGTAGCATCTGCGCAGCTCCCTGCCGTAGCGGGTGACGGTGCGGTCCTCATAGTCCGCCTCCCGGCGCAGGCCGGCGGCGCGTTCCGCCAGCAGGGTCGCCGTATCGGAGAGACTTTCTGCGGTGACGGCGACTTCGGGATAGTGAAGACGTTGCTCAAGCGTCAGCCCGTGGTAACCGAAGCCCAGCGTCAGCTGAAAGATGCCCAGCATGATGCCGGCCACCGTCACCAGCAGTGAAAGTGCCTCCCACAGGCCGAAATGCTCGTCATCATCCAGCCCTTCGCGGCCCTTGGGCGTGTTTTTCTCCTGCCAGATGCTGTAGGCAATCAGGGCGACGGCAGCGAGCGGGAGGGCCAGGAGCAGCAGCTCCAGTATGGCAAAGGGAACCAGGCTGCTGACCAGTTTGATCGGGGCGGAAACCAGGCGGGAAACGGGCAGCAACAGCGTCGTCACCGCCGCGTCGGGCAGCAGGCGCGGCAGCAGCGCGGTCACCGCCCAGAAGGTCAGCGCCAGCGCGGGGCGCAGGACCAGCGGGTCGACCGCAGGGGTCCGGCGGCTGAGCTTTCCGCGATAACGGCCGCGCAGATGCGGCGTGATGCGACTCACTGTGCGCCTCCTCTGCGAACCCGCAATTCGTTTAAGAAGTTCTCCCGCTGGGTGTCATTCTCAAAAGCGCGCAGGGGGATCTGCAGACCCATGCCGTTATGGAAGGGGAGCAACAGGTAGTCCTTATGGATCTCGATGGCCTTGATGTCGCTGTAAGGATAGATCTTTTCAAAGGTCTCCGACCAGGCGCGAAGGCCCTTGGAGGTGAAGGAATAGTGGCGCTCCGAGAGCAGCTTTTGTCCGTTTGGCCCTTTGAGCAGCTTTTTGGTGCGGCGGCGCAGCGAATGGGCCATCGTTTTGGGCATGAAGACGAGCGACAGCGCGCAGGCCAGCGCGCCACAGAGGATGCTGCCGACCGAAAACTCAAAGTTGTCAAAGGAAACATAGATCAGCGCGCCGAAGAGGAAGGCGCAGACAGCATTGGACACCGTTGTCTTGCTCTTGATGGCCTTGTTGGTGCGAAAGGCCCAAAGCCCCTCCTCCACGAGATCGTCGATGGTGGGCTGATATTGCAGTTCCAAGTGGATAGCCTCCTTATGTCGATGGCGGGATACCGGGCAGCATCCCGTCTCATTATCTTATCATCTGACGGCTCTCCCGTCAAGGAGGCCCGTTACATCGACGGCCAGGATCGTGTGCCCTTGAGGCGTTCTTTGCGCTTGGCCTCCGCTTTGTGCAGCTCAAAGAGGATCATCTCCTTTGAGCTTTTGGTGATATAGGTGTCCTCCAGACGGTTGGCGAAGCGGAGGGGGTGCATGATCACCGGGAAGCTGACGGTGAAGACGGCACCGTTTTCCGACGCCACGTCCAGCCGTCCGCCGTTGAGGGCAGAGAGGCGGTCGGCCACGCTCAGCCCCAGCCCGCTGCCGCGGCGTCCGGTGGTGAACCAGGGGGTGAGAATGTGGGCGATGTCCTTTTGCGGGATGCCTTCGCCGTCATCCTCCACCCTGAGCCAGCAGAAGTCTCTGTTTCGGTCGACGGTGACGGTGACCTCGCTTGCGGCATAGCAGATGCAGTTGGAGAGCAGATTGATGATCACCCGCTGCAGCTGCGCCTGACTGCCCTGCACAATGACATCCTCCGCCGCGTTGCAGATCACCTTCACCTCCCCCGGGTCGCTCTGCATCACAGCGCACACCCGCTGGGCCAGGCGGCCGAGGTTGATTGCCTCGGAAGCCGCCACCGAGCTGTGCGCATCCATGGTGGTCGCCACCGCCGTGACGGTGCGGCGGACTTCAAGGAGATTTTGGGTGATAATATCGATGAGACGGGAGTCCTTGCCGGTGACGCGGGGGCGCAGCAGATCGGCGCAGTTGCGGATGGTGCCGAGCGGCGTTGACAGGTCGTGGAGGGTGACGGCGGCGGAGGCGTTGATCTGCCGGGCATCGTCCACCGGCTCTGAGACGCTGCAGATGACACCAGTGAGGACGCCTTGCTGGAAAACCGGGGTCATAAACAACGTAAACCAGCCGTTGATGCTGCCCTCCAGCAGGATTTCACAGGGGCGCATGAGGGAGAGCTGCATCGTTGCCTCTCGCCAGTGGGAGTCGGGAAACTGGTCGGGGAGCGGCAGGGCCTTGATCAGACCCGGCAGCAGCTTGCGGGCCGCATCATTGAATGCGGTGGGCGCCAGATTCTCGTCGGTGATCAGGGTCGGAACGTCGTTGGGCTTGAGCAGGATCCTCAGACTTTGAACCAAAGACATAATGCACTCCTTTTAAAAATGTCAAAACGTCGATTCGATGTAGAATTTTGTCGAATTCACAAGGGTCTTACCACAGTATACCGCAAACCGGGGCAGAAATACAAGAAAATATCTCATTCGCAGGTTGTCTTTTGAGCAGTTTTTGATTATAATAGAAGAAAGCCTGCCCCGTCTTGCCTGCTTCACGGCAAAACAGCCGGGCTTAGCTCCCCGAAGCGCCGCACCTCCCTGTGCGGCGAGCCTCCTCGCTGCTGAGGAGTGCAGACCGGCATAGCCACGGCAGCCTCGTCTGCCGCGGAAAGATGAAAGGAGATCGACAAACATGGGTAAAGTAAAAATCGGCATCAACGGCTTTGGCCGTATCGGAAGACTGGCGCTGCGCGCCTCGATGGATTATCCGGATGTGGAGATCGTCGCGGTCAACGGCGGTGCCTCGGATCTGGACTATCTCGTCTACCTCTGCAAGTACGACACTGCCCACGGCCGCTGGGATGCCGATATCACCCACAAGGACGGCAACCTCTACGTCAACGGCAGAGAGATCAAGGTCTACTCCACCCGTGTGCCCACCGAGGTTCCGTGGCATGAGAGCGGCGCGGAGTACATTTTGGAGTGTACCGGTAAGTTCACCACCACCGAGAAGGCTTCCGCCCACTTTGTCGGCGGCGCCAAGAAGGTCATCCTCTCCGCCCCCGCCAAGGACAGTGACACCCCCACCTTCGTCATGGGCGTCAATCACAACACTTATACCAAGGATATGAAGGTCGTCTCCAACGCCTCCTGCACCAGCAACTGTCTGGCGCCTCTGGCCAAGGTCATCCACGATGCCTTTGGCATCAAGGAAGGTCTGATGACCACCATCCATGCCATGACCGCCTCCCAGAAGGTTGTGGACTCCAACTCCACCAAGGACTGGCGCTCCGGCCGTGCCGCTTCTGCCAACATCATCCCCTCCACCACCGGCGCTGCCAAGGCTGTCGGCCTGGTCATCCCGGAGCTGGCCGGCAAGCTGACCGGTATGTCCCTGCGCGTGCCCACCGTCGATGCCTCCATCGTGGACCTGACCGTCAATCTGGAGAAGCCCACCACTTATGAGGAGATCTGCCAGGCCGTCAAGGACGCCGCCGCCGGCTATATGAAGGGCTACATTGAGTTCTGCGAAGATCCGCTGGTGTCCTCCGACATTCTCACCCATCGCTGCTCCTGCGTCTTCGACGCCAAGGCCGGCATCATGCTCACCCCCACCTTCGCCAAGCTGTTTGCCTGGTATGACAACGAGTGGGGCTACACCTGCGCCATGCTCGACTTCGTGGAGCATATGGCCAAGGTGGACAACGAATAAGCCTCTGTTTCTGCTTCTTCGGAATCAAATCAATGAAAGAAGAGGTGCGCCGCAGTCCGGCGCACCTCATCTTTGTTTTGACCTGT
>JAFQKL010000313.1 GCA_017396965.1 Clostridia bacterium | reverse complement strand
GGCGGTGGAGCCCTCGATGCCGGGCAGCGCCATCAGCTGTTCGGCCTCCTGAAGCAGCCCCTGCTGCCACATCAGCTCCACCCGCAGGTCGATGCGGTCATACAGCCGCTGGCGGTCGCGGTAGTCAAGCCCCAGCCGCAGCAGATGGTAGGGGGAGGGGCCGGCCGACGTCTCCCGCGAGACCTCGGAGAAGGGCCGCCCGCTGGTCAGACAGACCTCCAGCGCCCGCACCACCCGCTTGACGTTGTTGGGGTGAATGGCGTTGGCCGCCTCTCTGTCCAGCGAAGCGAGACGGGCGTGCAGCGCCTCGGCGCCCCCCGGCTGCTCCGCCTCGGCAAACAGCCGGGCGCGCAGCTCGCCCGTATCCGGCTGCTCGGGGAACTGCCGTCCCTCGGTCAGCGCGTCGAGATACAGTCCCGTGCCGCCGACGAGGATCGGCAGACGGCCGCGGGCGAGGATCTCCGCCACCACCGCTCCCGCCCGCTCACAGTAGTCGGCGGCGGAAAACCGCTCGGTCGGCGAGAGGATCCCCACCAGATGGTGCGGCACCCCCTCCTGCTCCTCCGGCGTCGGCGCGGCGGTGCCGATCTCCATGCCGCGGTAAAGCTGCATCGAGTCGCAGGACACCACCTCGCCGCCGAGGGCTTTGGCCAGGGCGACGCCGAAGCCGGTCTTGCCCGAGGCGGTCGGCCCCACCACCGCCACCAGCGGCGGACGGTGCGGTTCTCTTGTCACAGCGGTCACGGCGTTCACCCCCTGAGAAATTCCTTGGCCAGCGTCTTGCGCGAAAGCACCTTGACGCAGGGCCGCCCGTGGGGACAGTGGCGCACGTCCGGCAGCAGCAGCAGCTCACGGATCAGCGCCTCCCCGGCGGCAGGGGCCTCATGGTCGCCCCCCTTGACGGCGGCGGTACAGGCCACCTTGTGCAGCAGATCGTCAAACAGCTGCGGCGTCACACTGCGCCGCCCTTCGCCGATCAGCTCCAGCAGCTCCAGCAGCAGATCGGCCCCCTGCCCTTCGGGGACATCCATCGGCAGGGTGCGCAGCACCAGCGTGTGGTCGCCGAAGAGATCGACGGAAAAGCCGGTCTCGGCCAGCGTCTCCAGATGCTGCATCGCCAGCGCCGCCAGCTGTCTGCCCGGTTCCACCATCAGCGGGGTGAACAGCAGCTGCTGCTCGATGCGGCGATGGGCGCGGTACTGCTCATAGAGGATGCGCTCGCGGGCGGCGTGCTTGTCTACCAGCCAGAGCTCGTCCTCGAATTCGGCCACCAGATAGGTGCGAAACAGCTCGCCCACCATGCGGAAGGACTGCAGCGGGATGACCTGCTGCTCTCCCTCCGCCTCCGGCAGAAGGGCGGGGGCAGGCTCCTCCCCGACGCCGGGCGGCGCGTCCGCCTCCAGGACGGGCAGCGGCAGCAGAGCTTCCGGCCCGGCCGCTGTGGGAACGGACGCCGCATCCCTCTCATCGGCGGGGTCGGGCAGGGTGTGCGGAAGCTCCGCCAACGCCTCCTCCGGCAGCTCCACCGCCGCCGCCAGCCGCTCCATCAGGGCCGACAGGGTCGGGGAGGCAGTGGGGCTCGAACCCACGGCATCCGACAGGGCAGGGGAGAGCGCCGAACGCGGCTCCTCCTCCGTTCTCCCGGAGCAATCCGCGCAAGCCTCTGCCGCAACAGGCGAAGCGGCCGAATCCTGCTCCGCCCACGCGGTCTCTTTGGAACGGCTCTCCGTCGGAATCGCCGTCTCATCCACCTGCACCCCCACCAGCGCCGAGAGTGAAGGCAGCTTGCCCGCGGCGGACGGCGCGGTCTTCTCCTCCGCCTTCCGCTCCCGCCGCAGCTCCTCGGCCCGCTTGCCGTAGTACTGCCAGTCGCCGGCGTCGATATCAATGGCGGCGCGGCGGCCGGCGGTGGGCGCAAACGGACGCTGCGCCAGCGTCAAGGCGGCGGAATCCTTTGTCCCGGTCAGCAGTTCGGTCAACGACGGCATCGGCGAGGGCGCGGCCGCCTTTGCCCCGGCGGACAGCCCGCCGAAATCGGCCGGCCTCGCCCGCTCGCGCAGCGCCCCCTCCACCGCCGTCAGCACGCAGCGGTAGACCAGTCCCTCGTCGGCAAATTTGACCTCCATCTTCTGCGGATGCACATTGGCGTCCACCCGGCTTGCCGGCAGCTCGACAAACAGCACGCAGAGCGGGAAGCGCCCGCCCGGCAGCTTGCCGCGGTAGGCCTCCTCCAGCGCCGTCTGCAGCACCCGGGAGCGGACATAGCGGCCCAGCACGAAAAAGATCTGCCCCTGCCGCCCCGGCCGCGCCGACTCCGGCGTGCCGCAGAGGCCGTGGACACGGATGTCCCCCTGGGTCAGCGACAGCGGCAGCATGGCGCGGGCGGTCGCCTCGCCCAGCACCGCGGCGGCGGCGTCCTCCAGCGAACCGCTGCCGTAGCTGCGCAGGCTCTCCCTGCCGTCCTTTTTGTAGAGGAAGGCGATGTCCGGCCGGGAGAGGGCCATCTTTTCCAGCAGCCCGGCGATGGTGGCCGTCTCGGTCGCCTCTTTTTTGAGGAACTTCTTGCGGGCGGGGGTGTTGAAAAAGAGGTCGCGCACCTCGATCTCCGTCCCCACCGGACAGCCGCAGGGGCCGGAGGAGGTCAGCTTTCCCCCCTCCATCACCACCTCAAAGCCCTCCTCGCTGTCCGCCTGCCGGGTGCGCAGCGTCACCCGCGACACCGCCGCCACCGAGGCCAGCGCCTCGCCGCGAAAGCCGAGGGTGCCGATCGAGATGAGGTCCGCTGCCTCGCGCACCTTGGAGGTGGCGTGCCGCCCAAAGCAGGCGACGGCATCCTCCGGCGACATTCCGCAGCCGTTGTCGCTCACCGAGAGCATGGCGACACCGCCGGCACGCGATTCCACGGTGATGCGGGTGGCGCCGGCGTCGATGGAATTTTCCAGCAGCTCCTTGACCACCGAGGCCGGCCGGTCCACCACCTCGCCGGCGGCGATCAGGTTGGCGACCTCGGGGGAGAGGGTGACGATGCGTGACATGGTGACCTCCTTCGGGGTTTTCGGGGGTGGCATAACGAATCCTTTCAGCTCGATTCCTTCAGGGTCCGCTGCATCTCATCGAGCAGGTTGAGCGCCTCCAGCGGCGTCAGCGAGCTGACCTCGAGATGCTCCAGCGCCTCCGCCAGACGGAGCGCGGCGGACACCCGCACCGTGTCCGCCGTCGGCAGCGGCGCGGGGGGCGGGGTGTTGTCCTTCGGGTCGGGTGACGCGGCGGCCACCACCGGCAGGCTCTGCGGCTGCGCGGCCTCCAGCCCTGAAAGCACCTCTCTGGCCTTGTCGATCACCGCCTGCGGTACCCCGGCCAGGCGCGCCACCTCGATGCCGTAGCTCTGGTCGGCCCGACCTCTCAGGATGCGGCGCAGGAAGATCAGCTCCTCGCCGCGCTTTTTGGCGGCGACATAGTAGTTGCACACCCCCGGCAGCACCCCCTCCAGCGCCGTCAGCTCGTGGTAGTGGGTGGCAAACAGGGTCCTGGCGCCGAGCGTGCGCGGGTCGGCGACATATTCGATCACGGCGCGGGCGATGCTCATGCCGTCGTAGGTCGAGGTGCCGCGGCCGATCTCGTCGAAGATCAGCAGGCTGCGGCGGGTGGCGTTTTTGAGGATGTGGGCCGTCTCGCTCATCTCCACTAAGAAGGTCGACTGCCCCGCCGCCAGATCGTCCGACGCGCCGACGCGGGTGAAGATCTGATCCACCAGCCCGATGGTCGCCTCGGCGGCCGGCACGAAGGAGCCCATCTGCGCCATCAGCACGATGATCGCCGTCTGCCGCATATAGGTCGACTTGCCGGCCATATTCGGGCCGGTGAGAAGGATCATGCGGTTGCCGCCGCAGTCCATCCTGGTGTCGTTGGGCACAAAGCGGGTGCTGCTCACCTGCTCCACCACGGGATGCCGCCCCTCGCGGATGATCAGCTCGTCGCCGTCGGTGATCTTCGGGCGGCAGTAGCTGCCGTCCGCCGCCAGCTGGGCCAGCGAACAGAGGACATCGAGCTGCGCCAGGGCCGCAGCGGAGGTGAGAATCGGCTGCGACTGAGCGGAGACCTGATCGCGCAGGGCGACAAAGGTCTCATACTCCAGCGCCGCCAGCCGCTCGTTGGCGGTGAGCAGCTCGCCTTCGAGGATCTTCAGCTCCTCGGTGACATATCGCTCGCCATTGGCGATGGTCTGCTTGCGGATATAGCGTTCCGGCACCAGCGCGAGGTTGGTTTTGGTGACCTCGATGTAGTAGCCGAACACCTTGTTGAAGGTGATCTTGAGGCTCTTGATGCCGGTGGCGGCGCGCTCGCGCTGCTCCATCTCGAGGATGGCGGCGGCGCTGTTTTTCTTCAGCGAGCGCAGACGGTCGACCTCCGGCAAAAACCCGTCGGCGATGATGCCCCCCTCGCGGACGGAGGTGGGCAGATTGTCCTGAAAGGCAGAGAGCAGCGTCTCACGCAGATCGGTCATCGGGTCCATCTGATCGCGCAGCTCGGCGAGCAGGGGATCCTTCGTCCCCTCCAGCAGCGCCTTGATCCGCGGGATGATGGCCAGCGATTCGCCGATCGACTGCAGCTCCTTGGCGTTGGCGGTCAGGTAAAAGACGCGGGTGATCAGCCGCTGCAGGTCGGAGAGCCCCTTGAGGGTGTCCTGCAGCGTGCCGCGCAGCGGCATGGCCTTGAGCAGCGTCTCCACCGCGGCGTGCCGCTGCTCGATGACGGTGCGGTCGAGCAGGGGCTGCTCCATCCAGGAGACCAGCGTCCGCGCCCCCATGGAACTTTGCGTCTTGTCCAGTACGCCGATCAGGGTGCCGCGCCGGCGGCGGTCGCCGCGCAGGGTGGCGGTCAGCTCGAGGTTGCGGCGGGTGGCGGCGTCGATGCCGACAAAGCTCTGCGGCGGACGGTAGCGCAGCTCCTGCAGATGAATGGCGCTGCGCCGCTGGGTTTCGCTCAGATAGGTGAGCAGCATCCCCACCGCGGCCCACAGCTCCTTGGAGGCTGAAACCCCCTGCTTTTCAAAGCAGTCGTGGCCGAACCGCGCCCTGGCGAGGGCGGAGAAGGTCTCGCCCGTCCCCTCCACCGTGGACACGGCCGCCCCCAGGACGGCGACAAAGACGCTGAGATCCTCCGAGAGATCCTCCCGCTCCGCCACCAGCAGCTCGGCGGGGGCGTACTTGGCCAGCTCCCCCTTGATGTGAACCCGCCAGTCCTCCCCCTGCAGGGCGGTGGCGTACAGCTCGCCGGTGGAGGCATCGGTCACGGCGAGGGCCACCGAGTCTGCGGCGGGGACGAGGGCGGCGAGAAAGTTGTTGCGCCGCCCCTCCAGCATCGACTCCTCGGTGATGGTGCCGGGGGTGATGATGCGGACAATGTCCCGCTTGACAAGACCCTTGGCGGTGGCGGGGTCCTCCATCTGTTCGCAGATGGCCACCTTGTAGCCCCGATGCACCAGCCGCTGGATGTAAGCGTCCACACTGTGATACGGCACACCGCACATCGGCGCGCGCTGCGGCAGACCGCAGTCCCGCGCGGTGAGGGTCAGCTCCAGCTCGCGGGAGACGATCTCGGCATCTTCAAAGAACATCTCATAGAAATCGCCCAGGCGAAACATCAGCAGACAGTCCTCATGCTGCTGCTTCATGGTCACATACTGCTGCATCATCGGCGTCAGCTGTTTGGCGGGGGGCGGGGACATGGCGGCACCTCACCTTCACATCAAGAGTGCGGGGGAAACCCCTTTTTCAGAAATAAGAAAAGCTGCGGCGGCAGACAGCCGCCGCAGCGAGGGAAACGGAAATCAGCCGCAGCTCGAACCGCAGGAAGCGCAGTTGCCGTCACAGGCGACAGGCTCCTGGCCGGTGAGGAAGAACTGGATGCGGTTGTTGATCTCGTTGACCATCTCGGTGAGGGCCTCCTGGGCCTCCAGGAAGGCGGTCATCTTGGGGTTCTGCATGATCGTCTCGTAGACTTCCTTCATCTGGGCGCCGAGATCCTTGTGCAGGGCCTCGTTGGTGGGGTCTTCCATGTTGGCGGCCATCAGCTTGTCGCGAACGGTGTTGAACTGCTCGAGCTGCGCCTGCAGGGCCTCATCCTGCTCCTGGGCTTCCTTGGCGGCCATCCAGGCCACGCGGCGGGGATCCTGCTCAATGGCTTCGCCGAGAGCTTCGAGTCTTTCGCTGAGCATACTCATGATGTTTTGTCTCCTTTTTGGTTTATTTGAATTTGGGATATCTGAAACACACACCTGTGAGGTGGGCAAAGGGAGGGGGAGTACGGCGAACACCCCGGCATCAAACCGGTTCGCCGTACAGCACAAAGGTTTTGGGCTCGGTCACCCGCACGTCGGCAAAGCTGCCGACCAGGGCGGCATCGCCCGGGAAATAGATCGGTTTTCCGCCCTCGGTGCGGGCAGAGAGCAGTCCGTCGCGCCCGACGCCGTCCACCAGCACCTTTAAGGTGCTGCCGAGCAGCGCCTGATTGCGGGCGAGGGAGCAGTCCTGCTGCGCCTCCATCAGACGGGCAAGGCGCTCCTTCTTCTCAGCCTGCGACAGCTGGCCGGGCATGTCCCAGGCCCTGGTGCCGCGGCGGCGGGAGAAGGCGAAGGTGAAGAGGGAGTCAAACTGCACCTCGCGCACCAGCGCCAGCGTCTCTGAAAATTCCTCCTCCGTCTCGCCGGGGAAGCCGACGATCATGTCGCTGGTCAGCGTCAGATCCGGCATCAGCGAACGGGCGAGGGACACCAGCCCCTTGTAATGCTCCGCCGTATAGCGGCGGTTCATCTCGGAGAGGACGCGGTCGCTGCCTGACTGCACCGGCAGGTGCAGATGGTGGGCGATGTGCCGCGAGCGGGCCATCGTCTCAAACAGCTTGGGGGTCGCGTCCTTGGGATGACTGGTCATAAAGCGCAGCCAGTACTCCCCCTCGATCTCATCGAGACGGGCGAGCAGGTCGGCAAAATCGCACTCCTCGGAAAGTCCTCTGCCGTAGGAGTTGACATTTTGCCCGAGCAAGGTGATATCGCGGTACCCCTCCGCCACCAGCTGGCGGACCTCCTCGACGATGGGGGCGGGATCGCGTGACACCTCGCGCCCTCTGGTATAGGGCACCACGCAGTAAGAGCAGAAGTTGTTGCAGCCGTACATGGCGGTCACCCAGGCGCGGATGCCGGATTCCCGCCGCACCGGCAGGCCCTCCGGAATGGCGGTGGTGCCCTCCTCCACGAAGGCGGCCCGTTCGCCGCCCGACAGCGCTGCCAGCACCGCCTCGGGCAGCCGGGTGAGTGCGCCGGTGCCTAAGATAAAGCTGACGTGGGGGTATTTCATCAAAATCTCATCCGCCCGGTGCTTTTGCTGCATCATGCAGCCGACGACACCGACGATGAGGTGCGGCTTTTTCGCCTTGAGATGCTTTAAGGCGCCGACGTTGCCGAACAGCCGCAGCTCGGCGTGTTCGCGCACGGCGCAGGTGTTGAACAGGATGAGGTCGGCCTCCTCCCGCCTGTCGGTGGGGACAAAGCCCATCTCGCGCAGCATCCCGCGCATCCGGTCGGAATCGGCCTCGTTTTGCTGGCAGCCGTATGTCTCAATCATGGCGGCGGGACGGCGTCCTGCCGAGGTGTAATCACTGTCCAGCAGGCTGCGCACCGCCAGCATATCCCGCCTTGCGGCGGAAAGCGCCGAGGCGCCGATGGGGTCAGACATGGGCGTCGCCTCCTCTCTCAAAAAGGGTGCATCGTTCTCATCTTATTATAACAAATTTCGTCCCCGCTTGCAAGCGGGATGGGGCAGCGCGTCGAAAAAAGAGTGCGGACGGCGGGGGCTTCCGTCATCCCTCGACAAAGCCGGCCCCGACCACGAAGTCGCCGCGGTACAGCACCGCTGACTGCCCCGCCGCGGCGCGGACCACGGGCGGGTCGAAGCGCAGCAGCGCGCCGCCGTCCTCCGCCGGGAACACCACGGCCGGATGCTCCTTCGGCCCCAGCCGCAGCTTGACCGTCACCGCCTCTTCCCCCTGCGGCAGATCGCCCTGCCACATCATGCGGGAGAGCCGCAGCTCCCCGGTCAGCAGCGCCTCCTGCCGCCCGAGGGTCACGGTGTTGCGGGCAGGGTCCATCCCCACCACAAACAGCCGCTCGGCGGCGCTCACCCCCAGCCCCTTGCGCTGCCCGAGGGTGTAGCAGCCGATCCCCCGGTGCCGCCCCAGCACACGGCCGGCGGCGTCGACAAAGTCCCCCTCCGTCAGCGGCAGCCCCAGCCGCCGCAGCACCTCGGTGTGCCGTCCTTCGGGGACAAAGCAGATGTCCTGACTGTCCTTTTTGCGCGACACCGGCAGCGAAAACCCCTCCGCCAGCCGACGCACCGCCTCTTTGTCCAGCTGCTGAAGCGGCAGCAGCAGACACGCCCGCTGCCCCGCAGAGAGCCGGCAGAGCATATAGCTCTGATCCTTGGCGCTCCCGTGCCGCATCAGCCGCGGCCCCCCGTCCACCGTCTGAAGGGCGGCATAATGCCCGGTGGCGATCTGCTTTGCCCCCAGACGGTCGGCCATCTCCAGCAGCGCGGCGAATTTGATCGTCGGATTGCATAAGATACAGGGATTCGGCGTCCGCCCGACCCGGTACTCCCCGGCGAAGTCGCGCAGCACAATCCCTTCAAAGGCGGTGGCGACATCGGCCTCCCAGAACGGGATCCCAAGCGTCTTCGCCACCCGGACGGCATCCTCCCCGGGACTTGCCGCCCCCGGGATCTTCAGCAGCAGTCCGCCGACCGAAAACCCCTGCTCTTTGAGCAGCGCCGCCGCCACCGCCGAGTCCACCCCGCCCGACAGGCCGACCAGCACGTCCACTTTCGGCCCGCCCCCAAGGGAAAACGCCTCCCCCCACAGCAGGGAGGAGGCGTCGATGACCGAATCAGCGGGTGGGGAAAGGCGGTCAGCCATTCTGGCAGCCCTCGTGGCCGTGGTCGTGACCGTGGCAGCACTCCATCTCCTCCACGCTGTCATACCCGACGATGGGCTTGGGATCAATGCCCTGTCTCTTGTAGTAGTCGATGAGGGCGGCCTTGATGGCATCCTCCGCCAGCACCGAGCAGTGCAGCTTGACGGGGGGCAGACCGTCCAGCGCGTCGGCCACAGCCTTGTTGGAGAGCTGCAGCGCCTCGGCGATGGTCTTGCCCTTGACCATCTCGGTGGCCATCGAGCTGGTGGCCACGGCAGCGCCGCAGCCAAAGGTTTTGAACTTGACGTCCTGAATGACGCCGTTTTCGATCTTCATATAAATGCGCATGATATCGCCGCAGGTGGGGTTGCCCACCTCGCCGATGGCGTTGGCGTCGGCAATCTCACCGACGTTGCGGGGACTCATGAAATGGTCCATGACCTTTTCACTGTACATCATGATAAAACGACCTTCTTCCTTTGTAATCCATTCAAATGGCGGTTTGATTGACGGCGCGGCAGCCTCCTGCCGCCTTGACGGGACAAAGCAGAGGACAGGTTACTCCCGGCCCAGCGGCGACATGGCGCGCAGCCGCTCGACGATGGGGGGCAGCTTCTCTAAGATATAGTCGACATCCTCCTCGGTGGAGTAGTCGGCAAACGAGAACCGCAGCGAGCCGTGGGCGGTGGCGTGGTCGAGGCCGATGGCCATGAGGACGTGGGAGGGATCGAGGGAGCCGCTGGTGCAGGCGGAGCCGGAGGCGGCGCAGATGCCGTTGGCATCGAGCATCATCAGCAGCGATTCGCCCTCGACGAACTTGATCGAGACGTTGACGTTGCCGGGCAGACGATGGACGCGGTCGCCGTTGACCTTGACATCCGGGATCCGCTCGAGGATGCCGTCGATCAGCTTGTCGCGCAGGGCGGCGACGCGCTTCGACTCCTCGGGCAGCTTGTTGGTTGCGATCTCAATGGCGGTGCCGAGGCCGACGATGAAGGGCACGCTCTCGGTACCGGCGCGACGGCGCTTTTCCTGCCCGCCGCCGTCCATGAAGTTGGGGATGCTGATGCCCTTGCGCAGATACATGGCGCCGATGCCCTTGGGGGCGTGGAACTTGTGGCCGGAGAGGGAGAGCATATCAATGTTCATCGCCTTGACATCCACCGGCACATGGCCGATGGCCTGCACGGCGTCGGTGTGGAAGAGAATGCCCTTCTCGCGGCAGACGGCGCCGATCTCGGCGATGGGCTGAACGGAGCCGATCTCGTTGTTGGCGAACATGATGGAGACGAGGATGGTGTCCTCACGGATGGCAGCCTTGAGGTCCTCGACCTTCACGCGGCCGTTGTCGTACACCGGCAGGAAGGTGACCTCAAAGCCCTCCTTCTTGAGGGTGTCCAGACTGTGGAGAATGGCGTGGTGCTCAAAGGGGGTGGAGATGATGTGGCGACCCTTGTCCTTCTTGAGCGCGGCAGCGCCCTTTAAGGCCCAGTTGTCCGCCTCGGTGCCGCAGGAGAGGAAAAAGATCTCGGAGGGCTCGGCATTGAGCGCCGCCGCCACCTGGCCGCGGGCCTTCTCAATCGCCTCCTTGGCCTTGCCGGCAAAGCCGTAGACGGCGGAGGGGTTTCCGTAATTCTCGGTAAAATAGGGCAGCATGGCCGCGACAACCTCATCAGAGACGCGGGTCGTGGCCGCGTTATCGGCATACACAAAGCGTTTTTCCACGGAAGGTCAACTCCTTAACAAATATTGATCGACAAATCTTGATCGAATCGGGTGCTTGAGAGATCCCCGCACCCCGCTGCTGCAGGATACGGGAAACACTGCGGCGTGGTTCCTCTGCTTAAGGCGAATAGCCCTCATCCTCCTCCCGGGGGGCTGCCGCCGCCGCGACGGCCAGCTGATCACACCGGTTATTGAGGGCATTGTCGGCATGGCCCTTGACCCAGACGGGGGTGACCCGGTGGCGCAGCAGCTGGGTGGTCAGCCGGTCCCAGAGATCGGGGTTTTTCACCCGCTCACCGCCCGACTTGATATAGCCCCTTCGCTGCCAGCTTGAAAGCCAGCCCTTGCTCAGCGCGTCGGTCAGGTACTTGCTGTCACTGTACAGCGTCACCTCACAGGGCTGATTGAGGGCTTCGAGGCCCACAATGGCCGCCATCAGTTCCATGCGGTTGTTGGTGGTCCGCCGATAGCCGCCGGACAGCTCCTTGCGGTGCTCGCCGTAGCAGAGCACAATGCCGTAGCCGCCCGGCCCCGGGTTGCCGCTGCAGGCGCCGTCGGTATAGAGATCCACTTGCTTCATCTTCAGGCCCTGCCTTGTTCTCGTAAAAGTCTACCGAATTTGTCTGTTTTCAGACAAAGCATACCACAACGGTGTACATTTTTCAAGACCCGAACGGAGAAAATTTTTCACTGAAAAAACGCAAGGCTTGCCGGGGGGGCAGGGGAGGGCTTTAAAAACACGGGGAAGACCGCCCGCAAAGCGCCCCGCGCCGCCGGGTTCCGTCCATCCGCCCCGCCGGGTGGGGGTTTGCCTCTCTTTGCCCGCGCAGGGCCCCACCCCAACATTTTCCCCAAAACCCCCGCACATTTTTCCCTTCGATTACGGCGAATTTGACAAAGGTGGATTGCAAACCCCCACCCCTTGTGGTATGATAAAGCAGAAAGCAGGGCCGCCCCCCAAAAAACGGCGGCCCTCAACACCGTCGGCTGCTCAGCCCGGCCGGCAGGAAGAGGTGGTAGGTTTGAGCGAGATTTTGCGCGTCGAGCAGGTGACCAAGGTCTACGGCAACGGCATCCTGGCCAACGACAAGGTGGAGATGTCGTTGAACAAGGGAGAGATCCACGCCATCTGCGGAGAAAACGGCGCCGGCAAGTCAACTCTCATGAAGATGCTGTTCGGCCTCGAGCAGCCGGACGAAGGAACGATTTACGTCAAGGGAAAGCCGGAGCGGATCGCAAGCCCCTCCGCCGCCATCGCCCTCGGCATCGGCATGGTGCATCAGCACTTCATGCTGGTGGACGAGCTGACGGTGGCGGAAAACGTCGTCCTCGGCTACGAGCCGAAAAAGGGCCTCACGCTGGATATGGCGGGAGCCGTCGCCATGACGGCGGAGGTCGGAAAGAAGTACAACCTCGAGGTCGATCCCACCGCTCTGGTGGGGGACATTTCGGTCGGCCTCAAGCAGCGGGTGGAGATTGTCAAGGCCCTGCTGCGCGGCGCGGAGATCCTCATCCTCGATGAGCCCACCGCCGTCCTCACCCCGCAGGAGACAAGGGAGCTGTTCGTCGAGCTCAAAAACCTGCGCGACGCGGGACATACCATTCTCTTCATCTCCCACAAGCTGGGAGAGGTCAAGGAGCTGTGCGACCGCATCACCATCATGCGCGCCGGCCGCACCGTCGGCACCTACGATGTCGCCGGCCTCACCGAGGCCGACATCTCCCGCCTGATGGTGGGGCGCGACGTCGTCTTAAAGATCGACAAGGAGCCGCCCGCCCCCGGCGAAACCGAGCTTAAGGTGCGCGATCTGGAATATACCAACGACCTCGGCAAAAAGGTCGTGCGCGGCGTCTCGCTCGACGTCCGCCGCGGCGAAATCCTCGGCATCGCAGGCGTCGAAGGCAACGGCCAGCGCGAGCTGGTGGAGATCGTCACCGGCCTGCGCAGCGGCGCCAAAGGCGAGGTGTCGATGAGCGGCGTCTCCATCCTCGATGTCCCCATCAAGCAAAGCCGCGCCCTCGGCATCGCCCACATTCCCTCCGACCGCATGGTCTACGGCGTGGCCCGCGACCAGTCGATCGAGTTCAACATCCTCGCCGGCAAGGTGGAGGAGGAAAAATACAACAGCGGCATCCTCTTCAAGACAAAACAGATCGAGCAGGACATGGAGGAGCTGGCCAGGGACTACACCGTCAAATGCCGCTCCGCCAAGCAGGCGGTGGGGATGCTCTCCGGCGGCAACATCCAGAAGGTGGTCGTGGCCCGCGAGATGTCGGGCGGCCCCAGACTGCTGGTGGCCGACCAGCCCACCCGCGGCATCGACGTCGGCGCCGCCGAGTTCATCCGCCGCCGCATCGTCAAGATGCGCGATGAGGGCGCCGCCATCCTGCTGGTGACCGCCGACCTCAACGAGGCGCTGGAGCTGTCGGACAGCATCGTCGTCATGCACGGCGGCGAGATCGTCGCCTATTATGCCGACACAAGGGATCTGACCGAGGAGGAACTCGGCTTCTATATGCTCGGCGTCAAGCGTCAGACGCCGGAGGAAGTGAGGGGTGTCGTCCATGAATGAGAACAACACGAACGAGAACACCGCAAAAGAGATCAAACAAGAGAAGAAAAAAAGCGGGCCGCTTGGCGACCTGAACACCCGCTTTGAGCTGGTCCGGATGCTGGTGGCGATTCTGATCGGCGTTCTGATCACCGCCGTTGTCATCTTCGCCGTCAGCGAGACGCCGATCGAGTCGCTGCGCTGTATGTTCTTCGGCCCCCTCGAGCGGCCGCGCTACCTCTTCAACGTGCTCGAGCTGATGGTGCCGCTCATCTTCACCGGCGTTGCCATCAGCATCGTCTTCACCGCCCAGCAGTTCAACCTGGCGGCCGAGGGTATCTTCTATTTCGGCGGCATGGTGGCGGCGGTGCTCGCCATCGTCCTCAAGCTGCCCAGGGGGCTGCACGCCGTGGTCTGCATCACGATCGCCGGCCTGATCGGCGGCCTGATCGGCCTGATCCCCGGCCTGCTCAAATACAAGTGGCAGGCCTCGGAGCTGGTCATCTCGCTGATGCTCAACTACGTCTGCTTCTCGATGTCGATGTATGTGATCAAAAACCACTTTCGTGACAAGGACGCCGGCGCCGTTGTCTCCTACGTCTTTGAGGACAGCGCCGTGCTCACCAAGCTGGTGGCGAAGTACCGCCTCACCATCGCCGGCGCCGCCCTCGCCCTGCTTGTGTGCGTCCTCGCCTACTTTTTCCTCTTCCGCACCCGATACGGCTTCACCCTGCGCGCCGCGGGAGAGAACATGAACTTCACCCGCTACGCCGGCCTCAACGTCGCCTTCGCCGTGGTCGGCTCGCAGGTGCTCAGCGGCATGGTCGCCGGCGTCGGCGGCGCGGTGGAGATGCTCTCGATGTACAACCGCTTCCAGTGGACCGGCCTCACGGGCTACGGCTGGGACGGCGTGATCGTCGCCATCTTCGCCAAGAACAACCCCAAATACGTCCCCCTCGCCGCCGGCTTCCTCGCCTGGCTGCGCATCGGGGCCGACATCATGCTGCGCCGCACCGGCGTGCAGATGGAGATCGTCAAGGTCAT
>JAFQKL010000312.1 GCA_017396965.1 Clostridia bacterium | reverse complement strand
CTTCCTGTTTCAAAAAATTCCTAACCCCAAATCAAACCAACCCCCACACCCCCAAAAATCCTACTCCACCGGCACCTCCCGAATCCCCGCCGCCGCCGAAACCGGCAGCGAGAACACCACGGCCCCCGCCGCGGTGCCGATGCCGCAGTCCTTCGCCACCGCCTGCATGATCGCGCCCTTGTCCCTGGCCCCCGCGACAATCAGCACCACCTCGCGCTCGCCCGAGATCGAAACACCCAGAAACTTCTGCGCCCCCTTCTGCCCCGTCCCCTTGGCGTGCAGCACCGTGCCGCCGCGCGCCCCCGCCGCACGGGCGGAGTCCATCACCGCGTCGGTGTACCCCTCATTCACAATAATCACCAGCAGCTCGCGGTCGAAAACCATCTCGGGCGCCCCCCCTTCCGGGGTCTTGCCTCCGCTCAGATAGGCCAAGGTTCTCCCTCCTGTCACGCTCTTGATGGGCACGGCCAGCATAATGCCGTTGCCCGGAATGTCAATATAAAGCTGCCGCCGCGCCTCGCGGAAGAGGGCCTTCGTCTCGGCGGGGCCGGCCGGCAGGGCGATGACCGCCTTCTCGCTCGCCTCCAGCCCGTAGAGCTGCAGGTGTTCGCTCATGGCCGTGCCGCGGCCTAAGAGCGTCAGCGTCGTCGTCAGCCCCAGGCCCTTGCAGAGCCGGGCAAAGCGGCCGGCGCGGTGGCGGTCTAAAATGGTGATCACACAGTTGATCTGCACTCAATCTCCTCCTTGCTCCGTCAGCTGCCACAGCTCGATGACCTCGAGATCGTCAAAGACAGCGGCTGCCGGCGCTGCGGGTCTGCGTCCGGCCAGCAGCTTCTGACCGGCGCCCATCACCTGAATGGTGATCAGCGGCGTCATGGCCACCAGCGCCACCAGGCCGAAGGCGTCCGCCGCCACGTTGCCGCCGATCGCCCCGCAGGCGCCCATGGCCATCGGCAGCAGGAAGGTGGCGGTCATGGGGCCGGAGGCCACGCCGCCCGAGTCGAAGGCGATGGCGGTGAAGATGGGCGGGGTGACAAAGCTGAGCAGCAGCGCCAGCCCGTAGCCGGGCAGCAGGATCCAGAGGATGGGCAGACCCGTCCGCACCCGCACCATCGCCAGCGCCACGGCGGCGGAGACGGCCACCGACAGCGCCAGCCGCAGCGGTGCGGCGGCAATCGCCCCGGCCGAGACCTCCTCGACCTGCGCCGTCAGCACATGAACCGCCGGCTCCGCGGCGATGACAAACCAGCCCATCAGCGCCGCCACCGGCACCAGCAGGTGGGCGGTTTTGCCGGAGACGATCTGCGCCCCCAGCGTCTGCCCCATCGGAGAGAAGCCGACGTTGACGCCGGTGAGAAACAGCACCAGCCCCAAGAAGGTGGCGGCGACGCCGACCAGAATCCGCTTCATCTGCCGCCGCCGCACCGACAGGGCCATCCAGGCAAAGAGAAGGAAGAAGATGACAATCGGCGACAGCGCCATCGAAACCTCCAGCGCGTAATGCGGCATGGCCTCGAGGCAGGCGCGGCCGAGGGCGACGGTGGAGTCGAGCGCCTGCACCGCCGCCGGGGCCGCCGCCGTGCTGCTGCCGCCGCTTAGGAAGCCGAGCAGCAGGACGGCGAGGATGGGGCCGATCGAGCAGAGCGACACCAGGCCGAAGCTGTCCGCCGCCGCGTTTTTATCGGAACGGATGGAGGAGACGCCGACGCCGAGGGCCATGATGAACGGCACCGTCATCGGCCCGGTGGTGACGCCGCCGGAGTCGAAGGCGACGCTCAAAAAGTCGCGGTCGGCGAGGAAAGCGAGGGCGAAGACCGCGCCGTAGAAGACGATCAACAGCCAGCGCAGCGGCACGGCGAAGAGGATTCTCGCCAGCGCCACCGCGAGAAAGAGGCCGACCCCCACCGCCACGGTGAGGATCAGCGCCCCGGAATGGATATGGGGCACATTTTTTGCCAGCACCTGCAGATCCGGCTCCGAGACGGTGATGGCCACGCCCAGCAGGAAGCTGAGCAGCAGGATCAGCGGCAGGTTACGGGTTTGGATCATGCGGGTGCCGATGAGGCCGCCGATGGGGGTCATCGCCATATCGGCGCCGATGGTAAAGAGCGCCATGCCCACCACCAGCAGCACCGAGCTGACGAGGAACAGCAGCATCAGGTCGGGCGGCACCGGCACGACAAAGAAGCAGAGCGCGGCGACGATGAGGGTGATCGGCAGGACAGAGGCCAGCGATTCCCGGAGCTTTTCTTCGAGGATGGTGTGATCGTGCATGGAAATCCCCCTGAGGTGTTGTGATGAAAGAGGTGATATTAAGGTGATATTATAAATAGGTAAGGATATGGGTAGGATAACATAATTCCGGCGAGGGTGTCAAGGGAGCGGTGGCTCACAATTGTGGGGGAGTGT
>JAFQKL010000311.1 GCA_017396965.1 Clostridia bacterium | reverse complement strand
TCGCCATGATGTTGTGTTGGATTCTCATACTTGATCTCCTTATCAATTTCTTTTTCGTGTTCGGGCTATTCCCTGCCCTCCCACGTCTTCATGGTGGTGCACCGGACGGGTGCGGCGTATCGCGAATCCGCCGTCCGCCGGGGCATAGCCCACGGTCTTAGTGCCAACATCCGCAGCCGTCGGCGGATTGTTCGTAGCGTCAGCAAAGAGCTTGCCGGTCATATCAGTCATGGCATCAGCGCCGTACACGGTGTACACATTCTCGGTAACCGCGTCCTGAACCGCGCCCATCGTGCCGTCCAGCAGCTTGATGCCGTTGAAGTTGGCAGAGTCAGCGATACGGTCGATTTCAGAGGAGAGCGACTCGACTTCCTTCTGCAGGTTGGCTCTGTCGATCTCGTTGTCATAAGTACCGTTGGCAGACTGGGTGGCCAGGTAGACCATACGGTTGAGCATATCCTGAACTTCCTGAAGAGCACCCTCGGCGGTCTTCACGAGGGAGATACCGTCCTTGACGTTCTTCTGAGCAGCATCCAGACCAGTGATCTGGGCACGCATCTTCTCAGAGATCGCAAGACCGGCGGCGTCGTCACCGGCGCGGTTGATGCGGTAGCCGGAGGACAGCTTCTCAAGGTTCTTGGAGAGGGCAGAGACGTTGTTGTTGTAGTTGCGATAGGCGTTCATCGCCATGATATTGTGCTGAATACGCATAAAAAATAAACTCCTTCTCTTTTTTGCGGGCGCTATCCTTGCGCCTCGCTCCGTTGGGGGCGGTGCTTCTCCGCTCGCGGCATCTGGCCAGACTGCCGGGGGCGGGAAGCCTTTCTTGTATCACAATCGGTCTGCGCAGACCTAAGGTGATCGAAAAGTGAGGGTCCCAGCGGGAAGTTCAGTTGTCAAAGTCCGGGGGATTTGCGTCAAAGCCCCTGTTCGCCGCTCTGCTCCTCCTGAGCGGAGCCGGCCGGGGCGGGGGAGAGGGTATCCAGCCTGCGGCGCAGGCGGGCGATGGCCTCGGGGGGGATGGTGCCGTGGGCGGCCTGCAGAGCGCCGGCCTGGTCGAGCAGGGAGCGAAGCTCCTCGGTCACCGCCCGCTGCTCGTCGGCAATCCGTTGCCGTTCGGCCTCGTGGCGGCGCTGCTTTTCCCGAAGACGTTGCAGCTTCTGCGCGTCCCGCGCCTTTTCGGAGGGGCTTTTGGGGCGCTTGTCATGCAGCCCTTCCGGCCGTGCGTCACTCCGCTCCAATACTTCGCCGCGCAGAATCGCCATCTCTCTGGGGGCCTTCACCGCCACCCGAAAGGAATTGCCCGATTGCTTAAAAACCTGCACGGCGATCTCTTCTCCGATGGTGAGATACTCGCCTGATTTGAGCTGAAGTGACAACATAAGACTCCCTCCTTATGTGTTCATGCATTGTGTGGAAAATACAAAAAAGTATACCTTTTTGTAACGGATTTCGCGTTTTTCGGACTTTCAAAATTTTCTGCGAAAGGACTTATTTTCCGATGACAACCGCCGATATATTGAGTGTAGGGGCCAAGGATTGGCCCTGTTCGAGAAATACAAAAAAGTATACTTTTCTGTAACGGAATCCCGTCGGAAAACGCCTTTATATCTAAGGGGATCCGTGTATAAATCATGAATAGACAAAAAGGATTCAAG
>JAFQKL010000310.1 GCA_017396965.1 Clostridia bacterium | reverse complement strand
TCCTCTGTCCGCAAAAATTCCGGCCATCGACCAGTCTGGGGTGTTCATGATCTTGTCGGTGTAGAAGGTCTGCTGGGCTTCGTAGCTGGTGAGCTGTTCTTCATCGTCGGTGGAGACGCGGCAGTAGGCGGCGACGCGGAGTTGGCGCTTGGGGGTGGCTACGGCGAGCTCGGGCTTTGCCGGGATGATGGTGACACGCGGCGCCGCCGCGTCAGGTAAGGGGCTTTGGTTCGTTTCCGCGAAGCCGAGGTATTCAATCACTTTGCAAACCTCCTTCTTTGCTCTCTATGATCTGTCCATTCCTGAGCTTCAGGGAGACGGTGCCGGTGGGGTGGATCAGGATCGCGGCGGCGATTTTGTTCAGGAGCTTGTCGGGTTCTGTCGAAGTATTCTCATTTTGGATGATGAGATGTCGAATCCGCTCAGTTTCGTAATCGGACATGTCCAGTGCAGCAAACTGTGCGGCGGTGTGAGCAAGCGCTTGTTCGCGGGCACAAATTGGATCGAAGGGATGAGTTTCTGGGAAATCGCAGGGATTCTGTTCCATGGGAGCTTCTTTTGGCCTTGGCGATGATTGCACGATGCCGGGGTTCCGTGTCAACTGCAACAAAATGGCCGAGAGAGCCTCGCAGATCAGCTTCGTGGTCAGCGACTGCCCGGAGCTGAAACAGGTCGGACAGCGCCAGCGCTTTCGGCTGCCGGTGCCGTTCCAGACGAGCGGCCTGCCGCAGCAGGCACAGGCTGCGAAGGAGCGCAGCGTCTTCAACAGCGTGTCCCCTTTCGCGTTCTTTCCGGCGTCTTCTTTCAAAGCATGGGCCACCCGGTGAAGCTCAGGTGAGATGACGGCGGGGTAGTCACCGCCTGTGTAATGGGCACAGCTGAGAATTCTCGCCACCATGTTCTTGTTCCACGGCTTGTCCGGTATGTGGTAAGGAATGGGTTGGGCATTGAGATAGCGGAGCAGGTCGTTGTACGAGGAGCCGGCGGCGTAGGAGGTGAAGATCTTGCGTACCAGTGCGGCTTCTTGTGGGTCGGCACAGACTTGACCATTCTGCATGATGTAACCGAAGGGGTGTTTTCGATAGGTCATCGGCGGGTCGTCCTTTCAATGGATTCAGTGAGTTCGAGACCGTTGATGAGGCGGAAGCGGAGTTCGGTGTTATTGACAACCGTGATGTGGTCGACGAGGTCGGCGAAGACCTCCCTGTCGAAATCCGGCAGGAAGTCCGGCAGGCTTTCAAGGAGTTCCAGCAGCGTTTCGGTTTTCTCGACCGTGTCATCACGAGCGGTTGCAAGCAGCTTTCGCTTCTCATCCTTTGCCTTGCTGAGCTGCACGGCGGTGAGGTTGTTCTGAGACAGGAAAAGATCAGCGTCAATGAGGCCGGAGCGGTGCATTTCGGCCAGCATGTGAAGCTGATCTTTGAGGTCGAGGATTTGTTTGTTGAGCGCGAGAAGGGGTTCGTTGCCAAACATCTGCTCTTCCCGCACCGCGTTGAGGCGGTCGATCAACTGGGTGAGAATCGCCCCGCCGTGCCATCGCAGCCTGTGGTAGAGACGGAGAAACGCCTCCTGAATGGCTGTTTCCGGAATCTGGGTGACCGAGCAGTCCACCTCCGCCCTCCGCTCATGCCCGATACAGGCCCAGTACACCGCGTGTCCACGAGGGTTGCGTCGGAAGAGATTGCCACAGTGGCCGCAGTGGATTCTCCGGCAAAACACTTGGTCATCATGCCGTTTTTCCGGAATCGCGGTCTGTCGCTCAGACAGAAGCCGCTGTGCGGCCTGTACCACATCCCGGGGAAGGATGGGCGGGTGGGTGGATTCGGCGAAATAGGCCTGCCGCTCGCCTTTGTTGAGGCGGCAGCGATAGGGGAGGGTGTCGGTGGTGTAATACTTTTGCCAGAGGGAGTCACCGGCGTATTTCTCGTTGGACAGGATGTACCGAACCGCATTGGCGCTCCAGCGGGTATCGCCGTAGCGACAGGGGACCCTCTCGGCGCTCAGCTGCTGCGCAAGTGCTTCGGTGCTGACACCGCTTAGGTAATCCCGGAAGATCCTGCGGACAACGGCGGCCCGCTCCTCGTCAATGACGATGCGGTTGCCCTCCCGGGCATATCCGTATGGGAGAACAGGCGGGATGAAGGTGCCGGCCTGCATCCGTTTCTGATAGCTCCACCGCATGTTGCCTGAGATGCTCTCGCTCTCGGTCTGGGCGAGGGCGGCGAAGATCGAGGTCAGCAGCTCGCCGGTAACTTTGGCGGAGTCGATGCCCTGCTCCTCGAAGTGGACGCTGATGCCCAGAGCCTTGAGCTCCCGGACGGTCTCCAGACATTCCTTGGCATTTCGGGCGAAGCGGGAGACGGATTTGGTGAGGATCTTGTCAACTCGGCCTTGTCGGCAGTCTTCCAGCATCCGCTGAAACTCTGGTCTCTTCTCAGCTGAGGTTCCGGTCACGGACTCGTCCGCGTACAGGTCGGCCAGCTCCCAGTGCTCTTTGTCGGCGATGAGGGTGGTGTAATAGTTTGCCTGCGCCATGAAGGAGTTGAGCTGGTCGGCTGAATCCGAGCTGACGCGGACATAGGCGGCGACGCGGAGTTTGCGCGTCTCGGGTGGCGCGGTGGGTTCGATGACGATGACTCGTTGTGGTTCGTTCACGGGTCTCTCCTCCTTTCTCAGCAACATACACTACCACATCTTGCGGCATAAAGCTATAGGAAGCGCGAAGAAATACTATACAAAGATCAGCGAGGAAATTTGATGGTCGTGCCGAGGTCGGCAGCGATTCGGTCTTCCATCCGCTTGCCCTCTTCCTTGCTGAAGCCGTACTCGGCGAGGTGGTACAGCATGAGGCGGATGATGCAGAGGTCGATGTTGGCTCGGGTAGTGGCGGCGGTCACCCGAGGGACGGTGCCGCAGCAAACAGGGGTCGCTTTTGTAACGATGAGATTCATAGGATCATCCTCCCGCAGTTTTCTGATGAAAGCGGAGGCCTCCGCAGGGCGCGGCGGCCTCCGCTTCTGACATTGGTCCAACATGGAAACGCCTGAAGCCCACTGGCATGGTACACCGGACTTTCACCCCCGAGGATCGCTCGAGCCGCCCCCATTGCCTGATCCGCTGCTGCGGGACTGTGGCTGGACGGGATGTGTCTGCACAAAAGGTCATGGCGAGGCAGCTTGCCACGGCTGCTTTGGGATGGATGAGTGTCGCTCTGCACCTTGCTTGGCTTTATGGATGCGGGGCAGCTGCCCCGCACAGGTGGTCCTGGCGCATCCTCCGCATCGCTCGCTTGTCGGCAGATGTTTTCAGGCGTTTTTTGACCGCCGATGGGCGGTATTTGTCAAGGGACGGAGGGGGAGATATCCCGTTTCCCCTTCATCTCTTTATTGCTGACTTTTTCTCACGAGTGGAAACCACTTTTTTGATTTTTCTCAGAATCTTTTTGAGCTGCTTGTTGAGCGCGGTATGGGAGACCCCGCAGTCGGCGGCCAGCTGCCGGACACTTTTCGGGTTGTCCGAGAGATAAAGTGCCTCGAGCACAGCCCGCTCCTCCCCGGGGAGCCGCTTCAACAGCTCGCGCACCGCCTGACGCTGCAGTGCCAGAAGCGCGGCAGCCTCCACATCCTGCGACGGATCCGCGATCACCTCTTCGCCCGTGTGGCCGCTGCGGCAGGTATAGTGATCCAGCGAGATGGTTGTCCATCCCTCCTCCTGCGCCCGCAGGTAGTTGTGGTGGTTGACCTCGGCCCGATGTTCTCGGTACTGCTCCCCGGTGCATTCGAGGACGATGTCCCCGAGATCCATGAAATACCGACCGCTGTTTTCGGGCGCGGTGACGAAGGTGTAGAATTCACGCCCTGTCATCTCAACCCATTCTTTTGTGGTTTCAAACATGGCCGGATCCTTCTTTCGAAAATATCGTTTCTCCAACGATGGTTCCTCCTTTTCTGACATCTGTGGGCGAGACAAATGTCAGAAGCGGAGGAGCGCGCGCGTTCGCCGTTCGGAGACAGCAAAATCCCCGAATTCTCTGCCGTGTATGGCAGAAAATCCGGGGATGGAAAACAGAGCTGCTGTGGACGCAGGGACTGTCATGAATTGAGCTGGGCTGATGCCCCGTTTTGAAGCCTTGTCCTTTTGTTGAGGCGTGAGACCCCACCGGTCAGCTGCTTACATTCTTTCAAGCATCATAGTTTTCCGTAGCTGGCGCGGGACAGCATTGTCTCCACACCAGCATCATTACAAGCACCGCCCACACAAGCGCGAGTCTGGTCGGGCGGGGCAGGATGTTGTCACAGAGAATAAACTTCGCGCTGTAGAGCATGGCAATGGCGATGAGGCAGAGGTTGATGAGGTGGTTGTACCATTCGAATACCCGCCTTGTTCTCACATAGGATTGCACCGACAGCAGAGGGGACTTCCTGCGGCGCTCCCTGTGTATTTTGTTGTCGAAGACAAAATACAGATCTATCAACCGGTGTTTTCGAATGAAGCCCTCCTGCCAGAAAGAAATTGGATCGGCACCGGGCGATATGTCGTAGAGCTTGTTTTCATCCTCGCCGATCAGCAGGAGGAAAAGACGTCGCGCGGTCAACATATGCGAATAAAACACCTCGCCCCATCGGGTCATCAGGCGGTTGCAGAGATCATTGAAGACATACAGGACTGCAACACAGAGCAGTTTGACAAAATTGCTCTGCAGCTCCACGATCACAGACAAAGCGCCAATGATCAGGGCGGTGGAGAGGGCGAGGAAGGTGACCCGCTCCATCTCCACATGGCGGGCATGGTTCAGGTTCTCGGTCAGCAGCAACCGAAGAAGCTCATCGCGGTTTTGAACGGGGTGGGAAAAGAGGGTACCGAGGGTAGACTGACGCCCGGTTTGCCGATGCTTTCGCTGTCGGGATTTGCGTGTGCGGACACTGTGATGAGCAGCAGACCGTCGTCTCCTGCGCCTCCGGCTTCTTCTCCCGGTTCGGCGGGCCTTCATCGTCTCACCTCCCGCCCCAAATGCCGTTCATCCTCAAAAGAACCGCCGGATGACCTCGAGCACGCCGTTGCTGCGCTCTCCGGTGCAAAGGTAATCCGCCTGCGCCTTCAGGGTGTCCAGCCCGTTCGCCACACAGCAGCCCACCCCAGCCCAGCGGATCATCTCGGCGTCGTTGGAAGAGTCTCCGACCGCCACCGTCTCCGATGCGGCAATCCCGTGGTGTTGTGCCAGCAGTGCCAGAGACTGCGCTTTCGTGACTCCCTTCATCATCATCTCGAGCAGGTACGGTTTACTGGCGGCAATGGACAGCTCCTCACCAAACGCCTGACGAAGCAGGGTCAGACGCTCAGCCATCACAGAGGGATCGCCCGCCGTCATCGCCTTGGGGCTGGGACCGAGCGGTGCCAGCGTCAGATCTCCCACCTCGCGGCAGCCGGCAACTGCAAGATCAGGGTCGATTCGGGTTTCCTCCACGCAGGTGTCCACGACAATGACATCGTCGTTGTAAAGCTGCAGATACCAGTTCTTCTGCCGACAGAATGCAGCCAGCCGGCACAGCAGTTCTACCGGCAGCGAACGGGAGAAGAGCGGTTTACTGTCTATCGCTTGAACGACAGCACCGTTGTACACCACCAGCGGCGCCGACAAGCCGAGCAGGCGGGCATAGCGCGCCGCAGAGGGAAACATCCGGCCGGTGGCCAGGGTGACCAGCACCCCGCCTGCAGTTAACTCACGCAGCGCGGTCTGCACTTGGGGCGGGATGGTGAGATCTCTTTCGAGCAGGGTGTCGTCCAGATTGAGGCAGAGCATTTTGTATGGCATGGGGATCCTCCGTTCGCTTTTTCTCATCTCATATAACCGCGAAAACCGTCGGATTTGGACAGCGTTTTCCTGTGGTGCATGTCAATCAGTACTATTTATTTTTTTCTTTTGGTAGACTGTCCAAAAAAGTCGTTTTTTCTGGTTATATATGATGAGGATTCCTGCGTGCCGTTCGTCTCATCGGCAGCGCTTGGACCGTTCAAATTATTTAAGGAGGGATATCATGACCGAAAAGAAGTTCGAAGCTGTTGCCGCAACCAAGGACAACCCGAATTGGGATCAATTGGTCCGACGGAAAAGCAACCTCTATCCCCGGGATAACGACGTGCGTTCTCCATTTGTCCGCGACTACACCCGCATTCTTCACTCGACAGCCTACCGTCGCCTCAAGCACAAAACACAGGTCTTCTTCGACATCGACAACGACCACATCTGCACCCGTATGGAGCATGT